>DATNBP010000176.1:0-30401 GCA_035572015.1 Puia sp.
CAACGGGCGGACCGAGTAGTTGATCATCGCGGTTTGCACGTCAGTCCGGGCTGAGTCGACATCTTCTCTCATTTCTGCGATCCGGGATATGAACACAAAGAGACCCTTGAGACGGGTGCCGCGGCCGCCGCTGCCGGCGGCTATACCGATGTGCTTGTCCTTCCCAATACGCGGCCGGTCATCGACAGCAAGTCGCAGGTGGAATACATCCGCCGGGTGACCGCCACCCTGCCGGTCGATATTCATCCCATCGGAGCGGTCACGCGCGGCCTCGAAGGAAAGGATCTGGCCGAAATGTACGATATGCGCCATAGCGGCGCCGTTGCCTTCAGCGACGGCACTTCCCCGATTCAGTCTGCCGGCCTGCTCCTGAAAGGGCTCCAGTACGTCAAGGCGTTCGGAGGGACCATCATCCAGATCCCCGACGACCAGACGGTGGGCCGGAACGGCCTGATCAACGAAGGGATCGTCTCGACCCGGCTTGGGCTTCCCGGCAAGCCGATGATGGCCGAGGAATTAATGGTCGCCCGCGATATCAAACTGCTTCGCTACACGGATTCCCGGATACATTTTACCGGGATCACCTCGCCGCGATCGCTGGAATATATCCGGGAAGCAAAGGAAGCAGGTCTTTCCGTCAGCTGCTCGGTGACGCCCTACCATCTCTTCTTCACGGACGCCGACCTCGTAGAATACGATACCAACCTGAAAGTATTTCCGCCGCTCCGCGACGAGTCCTCGGTCGCCCTGCTGCGAAAAGCGGTCGCAGACGGCACGGTGGATTGTATTGCGGCACATCATTCGCCGCATGAATTCGACAGCAAAGTGGTCGAGTTCGAGTACGCCAGGCCCGGTATGAGCAGCATCGAAACCGTATACGCCGTATTGCGGACGCAATTACCGGAACTGGGACCTGCGGCGACAGTCGAGCTGCTGAGCACCCGGGCCCGGCGGCTATTTGGCCTCGGACAGCCTTCCGTCGCCGAAGGGCAGCAGGCTTCACTCAGTCTCTTCGACCCTGCCGGCGAAACGTTGCCGGCCGTCGGGTCCACCAAATCGAAATCCAGGAACAGTCCGTTCTTCCAAAAGAAACTTAAGGGCCGGGTCATCGGCATCCTCAACAAGGACCAAATCGTTTTAAACTAAACGGACAGCATGCCAGCAAAGAAAAATTCCACCCTCCTGTTATTCGGATCGATCGCGTCGGTTTGCATGATCCTGTTCGTCGTGATCACATGGAGGACAAGCGCGGAGGCGTTCGTCGGCTGGGAGATCTGGGTTGGAAGATGCCTCGTGTTGCTGCTGGCGGCGATTGCCGCTGTCGTTGAGAAGAAGGTCCGCGGCGGCGGAATCGGTTTCCGCGCTGCGCTGAAAGTTACGTATGGCGTCCTGGTCATGGCCATCGTGGCCCAAAGCCTTTTTGTCTGGTTGATCCCGAACGTCTTCGACCCGGCTTTTTACCATCGGCTGGTACCCATCCTGCTGGCCAACACCGAAAGATCCTACCGCCGTTTCGGCGCGACCGACGACCAGGTCCGCCTGGTGCTGGACGATATCCGGACCAATAACCAATTCTCGCTCGGCCGGGTGATCTCGGGTACCGGGTATCAGCTCGTGTTATTCTTTATCGTTGCGGTCCTGATCGCCGCCACCGTGAAATCAAAAAGGGTCCCGACATCCGCGCCTAAGCCATAAAACATCCAAATGGACATCTCAATCGTCATACCGGTCTACAACGAAGAGGAATCCCTGCCGGAGCTTTGCGCCTGGATCGAGCGCGTGGTTCGCCAACACCACCTTTCCTACGAGGTCATCCTGGTGGATGACGGCAGTACCGACCGGTCCTGGGAGGTGATCCATGAGCTTCGCCAGTCCAATCTCAATATCAAAGGCATCCGCTTCCAGCGCAACTACGGAAAATCTGCCGCACTCAATGTCGGATTCAAGGCGACAAAGGGAGAGGTGGTGATCACCATGGACGCGGACATGCAGGATAGTCCTGACGAGATCCCCGCATTGCGGAAACTGATCCTCGAAGACAAATACGATATGGTCAGCGGCTGGAAAAAAGTGCGCCATGACCCGGTGTCCAAAACCCTGCCCTCCAAATTTTTCAACTGGACCACCGCCCGGGTCAGCAAGATCAGGCTGCATGATTTCAATTGCGGGTTGAAGGCATACCGGAGCAAGGTCGTCAAAAGCATAGAAGTTTATGGCGAGATGCACCGCTATATCCCGGTAATCGCCAAATGGGCCGGCTTCCGGCGGATCGGGGAGAAAGTTGTACAGCACCGCGCGAGGAAGTACGGATACACCAAGTTCGGAGGCCTTGGGCGCGGGTTGAAAGGCTTGCTCGACCTGGCTTCTATCACGTTCGTCGGCAAATACGGGAAACGCCCCATGCATTTTTTCGGGCCGCTTGGCGTCATTTGCGGCCTCATCGGGCTTGGCGAAACGATCTCGCTCGTCGTCCAGAAACTCGAGACGAAGTCGGTCGGTCTGACCAACCGGCCCGCATTCTATATCGCACTGACCTGCGTCATCGTCGGGACCCAGCTGTTCCTAACCGGTTTTGTCGCCGAACTGATCTCCCGCAATTCCCCCGGCCGGAATTCCTATCTTATTGAACAGAAACTAGGACTGGACCCCGCATGAACCTTGCCTCCGACAACAGCCGACCGTCGCCTTCTGTGGTCATCATCGGACCCGGCTATCCGCTCCGGGGCGGCCTCGCCACTTTCGACCAACGCCTGGCCAGGGAATTCATTCGGGAAGGCTTCGATTGCACCATCTATTCCTTTTCCCTGCAATACCCGGGGTTCCTGTTTCCCGGCACGACACAATATTCTTCCGAACCGGCGCCAGAAGGCCTGACCATTCTTTCCCGGATCAATTCGGTCAACCCCTTCAACTGGATCGCGGTCGGCCGCGAACTGCGGAAGAAGAGGCCCGACATCGTCGTGGTCCGGTACTGGCTCCCATTCATGGGACCCGCGCTGGGTAGCATTCTTCGCCGGATCCGCAAAAACCGCCACACCCGCATTGTGGCCATTACGGACAATGTGATACCGCATGAGAAACGGCCCGGAGATACCGCTTTTACGCGCTATTTCCTGAATTCCTGCGACGGATTTATATCGATGAGCGAAAAGGTCATGGAACAATTGCGGCAATTCCAGCCCGACAAGCCCGCTCGCCTGGTCGTGCACCCTCTGTATGATAATTTTGGCGAACCCATTTCCCGCGAGGAGGCCCGCGCCCGCCTGCGGCAAAAAGGGATCCCGATCGGCGATGACGACAAAGTGTTGCTCTTCTTCGGATTCATCCGGCGATACAAGGGCCTCGATATTGCGCTGGAAACAATGGCTGATGAGGGCGTCCGGCGGCTCGGCGTCAGGCTGCTGGTGGCAGGCGAATTCTATGAAGATCCGGCTCCCTACCGCGAGTTGATCTCGAGACTGGGCATCGGACAATCGCTCCTGCTGCGGACGGATTTCATTCCCGATAGCGAGGTCCGAGATTACCTTTGCGCCGCGGATGCGGTCATTCAACCCTATCGGAACGCTACCCAAAGCGGCGTGACCCCGCTGGCCTACCATTTCGAGAAACCGATGATCGTCTCCGACGTAGGTGGTCTGGCAGCCCTGGTGCCACACGAGCGGGTGGGCCTGGTGGCGCCACCCGAACCGGCTGCGATGGCTGCTGCGGTGCTGCGTTTCTTCGCTCTTGGCGAAAGTTATTTTATCCCGGCGCTCCGGCAGGAAAAAGCCAGGTTCTCCTGGGGCCGGCTCGTTGCCAACATCATCGAATTATGCAAGACCTGAGCAGGATCGATCGCCGTTGGACGCTTTTCCTCGACAGGGACGGCGTGATCAACCGCGAAAAGGAAGACAGTTATGTGTTTCACTACGAGGAATTCGAGTTCTACGACCGGGTGAAGGACGCCTTGCGCATCTTCGACTCAGTCTTTGGCCGGATCGTCGTCGTCACCAACCAGCGGGGCGTCGGCAAAGGGCTGATGACCGCGGAAGACCTGCAGATCATCCACGATAAAATGATTGCCGAAATCGTCCTCGCGGGCGGCCGCATCGACCGGATCTATTATTCGGATTCGCTCCGGGACGACCATCCCGACAGGAAACCCAATCCAGGAATGGCCCATGCGGCCAGGGCGGAATTCCCGGAAATCGATTTCAACCGCGCCGTGATGGTGGGGAACAATCTCAGCGACATGGAATTCGGCCGGAAGGCCGGAATGTACACGGTCTTTCTGAGAACGACACACCCCGAGCAGCCCCTTCCTCACCCGTACATCGATTTGGCTTTCAGCACACTGTACGATTTTGCGAAACATTTGCATAAAAGGTGAAATTTTTGGTCCGGGTTTAACGTTTGGCCATTCCGGCCCGGTTGTCACATTTCCTAATTTTGCACCGATATGCTATCCTTTAAATACCAGTTGCTTCTTGTTTTGCTGATCGGCCTCGGGTCGTGCGCTTCGGCCCAGTCCCGGCTGTCGCCCGAAGCGGACACCATCTTCCGGCAACATGAAAACGAGATCAAGAAGTACGCATATGACATCGTCAACGGCGAGACCCCGGCCATCCGGTTTCGCGCCGACAGCCAGTTCATCCGGTCCCTGGTCAGGGTGCTGAAAATGCCCAACTCATTCTATTACCCATTCGACTCGCTGCAGACCATTTCCAGGCTCTACGCCCCTGACAGCAGTTTCCGCATCTTTACCTGGCAGTTTCAAAAGGACAATATGCTCTACCTGCAGGAAGGTGCGATCCAGATGAACCAGCCCGATGGTTCGCTGAAACTGTATCCGCTGTTCGACTGCTCGATGTTCACCGACAGGCCGCTGGACTCCGTCCGTACCCGGTTCAACTGGATCGGCGCCATTTATTATCGGATCATAGAGAAGAGCTGGCAGGGAAAGAATTATTACACACTGCTTGGATTTGACGATTTTAGCGAGACCGCGAATAAAAAGTGGATGGAAGTGCTGTCCTTCACGCCGCAGGGCGAGCCCCGGTTCGGCGGTCCCTTCTTCTCCTTCCAGGAGGATTCGGTGCGAAAACCGACCCAATATCGCTTTGACATCGAATACAAAAAAGAAGCGGGGACGAGGTTCAATTACGATCCCAACCTGGACCTCGTCGTCTATGACGAACTCATTTCGGAAAATAACCAGCCGCAAAAGAAAGACACCTATGTCCCGGATGGCGACTTCGAAGCGTTCCAATGGAGAGGCGGGAAGTGGGTGCACATGCAAAAGGGGATCGTAACCGTAAAACTGAAGGATGGCGCTTTCCCGCACGAACAGGAGATCCTCAACGACCAGGGGAAGCCGAATGAGGCGGTGTTGGAAGCCCAGTCAGAAAAGAACAAGAAAAAGCCTGTACAGCATCAGTAACCCGTCAGTGATTGAGCAACCTCGCTTTTGCCCGGTTGTATTCCTCATCCGAAAGCGCGCCTTTCATTTTCAACTCAAATAATTTTTCGAGCTCCTGCGCGATTGCGGGCGCGTCGGCGCCACGCGCCCCTGCCCCGTACGGGGTGTCTCCCGTCCCAAACCGAGCTTCTCCCTGTCCGGCTCCAGGCCCATCCACCTGTCTCGACCCATACCGGGCATCCATCGCCGCGGCCATTTGGGCCGCCTGATTGCCGTACTGCCAGGTCTTATAGTCAGCCTGGGCCGCCGTGATGGTATCCTTTAACCGTTTGGGATGGTTCACGTTGAAATAGTCTGTCGCCCCTGCTTCCGCCGCGGTCTGGATCTCGACATGTCCGTAATTGAACAATCGTCCCGCAACCGTCTGGTCGTACGACACATTGTTGATCTTGTCGAGCGGGCTTTCCTTTGCGTAATGCGTCACCAGCCCCGCCTCATCGATCACCCGGAAATTGGTCACGACCCAGATATCTACCTTCCAGGCCGAATAGCGCAACAGCCAGTAGCCGGCCCCCGCTAATGCGATCACCCAACCCCATACGGAAGGCAGCTTCCAAACGACGATGAAGCCCACGACGACCAGCGCCAGCGCCAGCAGTGCCGGGAAAAACAGGACGGTCCAACTGCTGTAAGTCACCAGCAGGATCTTTTCATCTTTCTGGAGAGGGGTCCGCATAGTTGATAGTTTGTCAGCCGCTATTCGTCCAGTTTCAGCACCGCGAGGAAAGCTTCCTGCGGAACCTCCACGTTTCCGATCTGCCGCATTCTTTTCTTGCCTTCCTTTTGCTTTTCCAGCAGCTTCCGCTTCCGGCTGATGTCACCGCCATAACATTTGGCCGTCACATCCTTTCGCAGGGCGCTGATCGTTTCCCGCGCGATGACTTTCGCCCCGATGGCCGCCTGGATCGCGATCTGGAATTGCTGACGGGGAAGCAGCTCTTTCAGCTTCTCGCACAATCTCCGGCCGAAATCCTGGGCCCTGCTCCGGTGAATAAGCGCGCTCAGCGCGTCGACCTTGTCGCCGTTCAGCAGGATATCCATCTTCGCGATATCGCTTTCCCGTCTGTCTATCGGATGGTAATCGAACGACGCATAACCGCGCGTCTGGCTTTTCAGCTTATCATAGAAGTCGAAAACGATCTCCGTCAGCGGCATTTCGAAGATGAGCTCGACGCGGGTCGTCGTGAGGTAATGCTGGTTGATGAGAATGCCCCGTTTAAAGAGGCAAAGCGTCATGATATTACCGATATACTCCGGCTTGGTGATGATCTGTGCCCGGATATACGGTTCTTCGATATGATCGATCCGCGTCGGCTCGGGCATCTCCGCGGGATTGTTGACGACGATCTCTTCGTTTTTATTGGTGTACGCGACGAAACTGACGTTGGGTACCGTCGTGATCACGGTTTGGTTGAATTCGCGCTCCAGCCGCTCCTGAATGATCTCCATATGCAGCATCCCCAGGAAGCCGCAACGGAAACCGAAGCCCAGCGCCTGCGAGGTCTCGAGCTCATACGTCAGCGAGGCATCATTCAGCTGCAACTTGTCCATGCAGTCGCGCAATTCCTCGAAATCGTCCGTGTTGACCGGAAAGATACCGGCGAACACCATCGGCTTCACTTCTTCAAAGCCCTGGATCATCGTTGGATTCGGATTGGACGACAAGGTGATCGTGTCGCCCACCTTTACCTCCTTGGCATTCTTGATCCCCGTGATGATATACCCCACGTCTCCCGTCCTGACCTCTGCCCGCGGGTCGAGGGCGAGCTTGAGCACACCCACCTCATCGGCTTCGTATTCGATACCGGTGGACACGAATTTGACCTTATCGCCCTTTTTGATGTTGCCGTTCAGGATGCGGTAATAGACAATGATCCCGCGGAAGGAGTTGAAGACACTGTCGAAGATCAGCGCCTGCAACGGCGCGTTCGGATCACCTTCAGGCGGCGGAATGCGTTTGACGATCGCGTCCAGGATCTCCGGCACGCCCAGCCCTGTCCTCGCACTCGCCAGCAGGATTTCCTCCGGCTTGCAGCCGATCAGTTCGATGATCTGGTCCTTCACTTCTTCGACCATCGCGCCGTCCATGTCGATCTTGTTGATGACCGGGATGATCTCGAGGTCGTTTTCGATGGCCAGGTAGAGGTTGGAAATGGTCTGGGCCTGTATTCCCTGCGTGGCGTCGACAAGCAACAAGGCGCCCTCGCAGGCAGCCAGGGCGCGGCTGACCTCATAGCTGAAGTCCACATGGCCCGGCGTATCGATCAGATTCAGGATATATTGCTGTCCGTTCTGGGCGTAATTGATCTGGATCGCGTGGCTCTTGATGGTAATACCTTTTTCCCGTTCAAGATCCATATCGTCCAATACCTGTGCCTGCATGTCCCTGGCGGAGATCGTATTCGTCAGCTCCAGCAACCGGTCCGCGAGGGTACTTTTACCGTGGTCAATATGGGCGATGATGCAGAAATTCCGTGTATTTTTCATTCGCTGCAAAAGTAAGCAAATAGCTTGGTTGCCCAGCGTTGAAAATTCCTTATTTTCACATAAATTCAGCTATGGCAGCCGATCCGAAACCATTGACGCACAGCAGGAAAAAAGGGCTGCTGGCCCTGATGATCGGCTTCTTCATCCTGCAGGCCGGCTTTGACCTGGCGCACTCCGTTACCGCCTTTCCTTTTGTGCACTACGGGATGTTTTCAGAACGCTTTCCCAACCCCGAAAGCCTGCCCGCATTCGAGATCCTTGCCGACGATCGGCCGCTCCGCGCTGCAGGCTTCGGGATCTACCGCTGGGACATGATCCAGCAACCGCTGGAAGCTTTTGATAGATGGGAGCGAACCGGCGATTATGCCGGTGATAAGGCGCGGATGAAGACAATTTTCCCTGGCCTGTATGCACTCGTCTCGTCCCACCTCGACAACCCGCCGGGCCTGGCGACGACATTTCCCGGTTGGTACCGGAAGTATCTCGGGCGCCTGCTGGGCCGGCCCGTCCACCGGTTACGCGTGGAAAAGCTGTCGTACGGGTATGAACCCTTCGGGATCGTCGTGTTGGCTAAATCACCCTGGATCAATTGCGACTGATGGAGAAACGCGCCAATTATACCCGGGACCGGAACCTGCTTTTGCTTTGCTATTTTTTATTTTATTACGTTTTGCTGCTTTCCTTCTGTCACGACGGCCGTTTGCTGAGCCAGTACCAGCCCGTCTTTTTCAGCGAGAACCGCGACCTGACCGAACTTGCCCTGATAGCGTCCGGCTTGCCGCGCTGGATGATCGCCCACCCCTGGGCCTTTCGGGTCGCCGATTGCCTTGCCTTTCTTCTTCCAGTCCCGCTGATCTGGCAAGGCTTTCGTGACCGGCGCTTTTCCGTCGTGCCGGGTGTCGTCTTTGTCCTGTACCTCGCACTATACCTCCTGCTCGACGATATTTTCTGGCAGGTGCATCACGAGCCATTCCTCGTCCTCGTACTGCTCTCCCTGACCTGGACGACGAGAAAAGCCGACAGGTTCTACCTGCTGCTGGCTGGTTGCCGGTATTATTTCCTGTATGTCTTCGTCAGCGCGGCCATTTGGAAAATCGCCCGGGGGGCGGTGTTTAACCCCGGAGAGATGAGCCGCATCCTCCTCTTTCACCACAAGGACCTGCTGATCGGACCCTGTGCGTCGCCGTTATGCCGGGCATACCGCTGGCTGATCGACCATCCATCGGTTTCCAGCCTCCTGTACCTAGGGGGCGTGGTGCTCGAAGCCACATTTATCATCGGGTTCTTCACACGGCGCCGGGACAGGCTGCTGGCCGCACTTGCCGTCATTTTTGTGATCGCCGACCTGCTGGTCATGCGGATCCCTTACTGGATGATCCTGATCGGCACTTATCCGCTTTGGCTGAGAAAAGCGGGTTACCCTGCGGTAAAAAAGATCCTCGTGTACGAGACCACGCACCACGAAAACCTTCCGGCGCTCCTCGACCTCTGTGACCAGGAGTTCAGCGAGGTGACCGTTTTCCTGAAGGAGTTGTCCTACCATCATCTCACCGGCGAGGGTTCGCCCGAACATCGATGGCCGCGCGCAGAATTTGTCATCCAGACGCGGGATTGCGGCAACCCGCGGTTCCTGTGGCAGTTATTCTCTTTCCTCCGCCGGCACGACTATAGCCACCTGCACCTGGCCACGCTCGATAACAACCTGCTTTTGGTCGCACTTCGTCTGCTTTTTCTCGATCGGGTCCATGTCAGCCTGACGGTCCACGAGATCAACGAATACACCATCCCCTCCTGGCGCGGCCTCCGGGATTGGTCGGAGACGATCGCCAAGCGGCTGCTGCACGGCCGGATCCGCCACTATCATGTCTTTTTGCCCGCCATGGCCGATCTGCTGCAACAGCGATTGCCGGGTTGCGTAGCCGTCTTTATTCCCTCGAGGTTCTATGCTTCACACCGGCAGCCCGGTTGGGCGCTGCCCGCACCCCCGCCCTACCGGATCGTCGTTCCCGGTTCGTTGGATCCGAATCGCCGCAATTATGGCGACATTGACCAGACCCTCCGGCTCCTGCTTTCCGATCCCGCGATGCCCCCGATCCAACTCGTTCTCCTGGGCGACTCGTCGACTCCCGCCGGATCTGCCATCCTCACTTCGTTCCAGTCCCTGGCCGGGGACCGGCTGACACTCCGCCATTTCAGCGGCTACATCCCCGAAGCCGGGTACGAAGGGGAGCTGGCTACCGCGCACCTCCTGTGGAGTCCGCTGAACATCCACAAACAGAGCAGCCGCCGGGCATCCGAAACCTATGGCCTCACAACCGCCAGCGGACTTACCGCCGACCTGCTGCTCAGCGACGTGCCGGCATTGGTTCCCACGGGCTTCAGCGTGCCGGACGTCTTTGGCGCCGCCCTCCATACGTACCGGTCACCCGAAGACGCGGCCACCTTCCTGCGTGACATCCTGTTCAACGCCGCTGCATATGCTCATACCCGGGTTGAGATCCGGCAAGCATTTACTTTTTTTTCGAAAGAAAATTTCACCGGGTTGTTCAGGCAGCTGATAGATCGATGACCCGGCTACTGCACCTCGGTACGATCCCGGCCGCAATCCGGCAGCTCTCACCTCGTCTTCACCATCCACCCCAAAAACGGCGATCGTACGCCGCAGCTGCGGTACACGACCACCGCCAGCAAGACATTGTAGGCCGCGTTGCTCAGCAGGATGGCAAGCGCCCCGCCCGTGATCCCGGCGACAGGGATCAGCCACCAGCTGGCGCCCGCCAGCATCGCCACGTAGGCAAACAGACAACCAGCCGCATACCTCTCCCTGTCCTGCATCATCAGGATGGTATTGGCCGGGCCGAACAACGCGAAAAGGAATTGCGCCACGCTGATATACACGAGGGCCGGATATCCGGCCGAAAATTCCGGACCGAACAGACGAAGCAGCAAAGGCCCCGCCACCAGTATCCCCGCTAGCAGCGGCAGGCTCAGCAAGCTCATCAGCTTGTTGCTTTCGCTGTACAGAGACTGGATATAACCCCTGTCTGCTTCCGCATGCCGGGCGAACAGCTGCGGGAGGACCGTATGCATCAGGAAGAAGGGAAAGATCAGCAGGTCCGCAAAGCGGTAGCTGATGTTGAAGATGCCTATCTCCTTTGCGGGGAGGAACACGGGAAGGATCAGCATGGTGATCTTGGTGCCCAGTAAATAAAAAAGACTGATCAGGAAGAACCAGGTGGTTTTTCCCTTCTTTCCCGTCCCCACCGGGCCCACCCCGCCCTTCTCCTTCGCCTCTCCCGCCGCTCTCCCTTCGGCGACGTTTCTTCCGGCCGGCATACGCCGTAGCATCCTGTACCCCATTGCTCCTGCCGCGCCGCAGCATACCGCCAGCGCCCCGGTAGCGAGGATCACCAGCGTACGGGCATCCACTAAGGTGCCGGACACATGCAGAAGCAGGATCCCGGTGATCAGCAAGAGCGGCCGGGCGAGCTTCTCGACCACCTGGCTCGACCGGATATGATCGAGCGCCTGAAGGACGATCTGGTTCAAACTCAGCGCGGCCGTCAGCAACACCGCAACCGCAGCCAGTCTGAAAAGATCCTCGTGCTCGCTAAGGGTATCGATCCGCACCCAGTGCAGCAAGCCGATCCAACCCATCCCTGTCGCTACTCCCGCAACCGCAATCCACCGGTTGGCGGCCCGAACCAGATGCCGGACGCCCCGCGGGTTTCCCCGCATCCGGGGGATCTGCGCCAGCAACAGGTCGTCGCGTCCGCCCATTACCAATACCCCGAGGACGCTTACCCAATTGAATACGTGAACATACAGGCCGTAGGCGCGCGTATCGGAGAAGCGGACCAGCAATAAATTACCGGCGAAGACAAGCAACACAGAGCCCCCCTGGATCATAAGGGACTGCATCGTCCCGCGCACGATCCGCCACCGGTCGGCAACGTGCAAACCGTCCTCCATCCACCGGAAAGTCTTCAGTATTTTGCGTGAATATCCACCCAAAAGATGAACCGCTTGTTTTTCGTATATTGATAATAGTGAAAAAAGTGCCGGCTCATCCGTCGCCGCGTCACCTCGAAGTCGGCCCACGCTCCCTCCAGCGCATCGCCGAAAGCGCCCGAATCCGAATCCGCTTCGGGTAACCCCTGCCTGGCCAGGAAACGGCGGTTGCTGTGCCGCGGTCCCGGCTTGTCCAACCAGCGCTCCAGTTTCGTCATCACCCTGGACGACCACCAGTGCATCCGGTCGTAGAAGCCTTGGTCGGACAAGGGTAGCAGGCTCTCCTGGTCGATCAGCATGAACTGCCGGTAGCCCGCGGCCACCAGCGCATCGAGGGCGGCGAACAGCAGTTGTTCATTTCCCGCAATTTCCCCGATAGGTAAGCCCGAGGCTTCGCAGGAGATATAGGCGGGCCGCACTGTACATTCCTTCAGCCCTGCCAGCGCCCGCGCGTCGGCCCCTTCGATGTCGAGCTTGCAATACCACGGCAAACCGTACGTCGCAAAGAGCGAGCACAGGTTGCGCCCGGGTACCGAAATAAACCCTGCGGCCGGCCCGGGCCGTTCCGCAAGGGAGCGCAGAAGGCTGCTCTCCGTCGGCTTCGCGCTCAAAAAAAAGTCCACCCCCGCCACATCTTTTTCGAGGACGGCCGCATGCAGCACGCTCACCAACCCTTCCGCAATAGCAGTGGCGAACCGGTCGCGGAGCCCCGCCGCCAACACGGGGTCGGCTTCGACGGCCAGCACGCGATAGCCGGAACGAAGATAGTAGGCCGTATCCGCGCCGTCATTGGCCCCTACATCATAGATCAGCTTCCTGTTGCTCATATTACCCGGACGCGATTTGTTCGCGCCCCTTCCTGGATGACACTATTCCTCGGTGGGCTCTCCATTGCCACCGCCTGGCTGTTATTTCAACGACCGGATGATCGTTGCGAACTCCGCAGCCTGGAGCGACGCGCCGCCGACCAGTCCGCCATCGACATCCGGGCTGTGGAATAGCTCCTTCGCATTCCCTGCCTTGACGCTACCCCCGTACAAGATCGGGATCGCATCGGCCGCCTCGCTAAACTTTCCTTTCAAAATGTCGCGGATATGCGCATGCATTTCCTGCGCCTGTGCCACAGTGGCCGTCTTCCCGGTCCCGATAGCCCAGATGGGCTCGTATGCAATGACGATCTGCCGGATTTGTTGCGCTGAAAATTGAAAAAGCGATTCCCTGAGCTGTGTCTCGACAAACCCATCCTGCGCACCCGACTCCCGGACAGACAGCGGTTCGCCGCAGCAGAAGATCGGGGTTATGCCGTTCTCCAGGCAGATCGCTGCCTTTTGCGCCAGCAGTTGGTTCTGCTCGCCGAAATATTCGCGCCGCTCGCTGTGGCCGATCACGCAATACCGGATATCGATCGACCGCAGCATCTCTGTGGACACTTCCCCCGTATAGGCGCCGGACTTCTTGTCCGAGCAATTCTGCGCGGCGGCGAAATAGTTCGTTCTTCCCGCTACCCGCTGGTTGGCCATGAGGAGGTACGGGAATGGGACCGCAAATACCGCCCGCTGGTGCGCAGCGAGGACGATGTTCTCCCGGAGGATGCTATCCAATAATTCCTGGCCCTGTTCGAACGTAAGGTTCATTTTCCAGTTCGCTGCGGCAATTTGTTGTCTCATGAATGTTCGTTATTTTACAATTGATCAAATATTTGTCGGATCGCCGCTATCTCGCCGGCAGCGAGGTCGCGGTCTTTCATTTTCTTCCAACGCCCGATATCCCGCAACGCCTTGTCCCAGGCGTACCGGGTCCGTCCGTCCTGTCCCCAGCTGAAATCCGGAATATGTTTTGGGGGGACCGTCTCACCGAAAATATTGCAGCAAACCCCGGTCATGGTCCCGGTATTGAAAGATGTATTGATAGCGGTCCGCGAGTAATCGCCCATAAGCAATCCGCATTTCTGACCGGCCGCGAGCCATGCTCCCGACGCGGGGTGATAGACGTTGACGACACCCGCATTATTCTTCACATTGGAAGCAGATGTACCCGCGCCGAGATTACACCACTCCCCGATCACAGAGTCGCCAAGATAGCCATCGTGCCCCTTGTTGGAAAAGCCAAAAATGACGGTATTCTTGATCTCGCCGCCCGCGATGGATCGGGGGCCGAGCGTGGTCGCGCCGTAGATCTTCGTGCCCATTTTGACGGCGGCGCCTTCCCCGCAGGCAAACGGCCCGCGGATCATACTCCCTTCCATGATCTCCGCATGGTGGCCGATGTAGATCGGCCCGGTCCCCGGATTCAGCAGACAATGCGAAATCCGGACCCCCTCTTCTACAAAGATTTCGCCTTCGCCGGTCAGTCCGACGGTCGGAGGGAGCGGCATACTCTTTCTTCCGGCGGTGATCAGCGCGTAGTCTTCGGCAAGCGCTGCCGCATTGTGCTGAAAAATGTGCCAGGGGTAGCGGATCAGGCGCTCCCCGGCGATCAGACGGTCTATTGCTTCCTGCGTCAGCGGTCCCCGGGTCAGCTCTTCGCTGATCCTGGCGGCCAGCGCCCGCGTGGGCAGGATGTTGGCGGGCAGCGCGGGACCGCCCGAAACCAGGGCAAACCCGTCCTTGCCCAGCAGACGCGCCCATTTTTCCCTGAAGGTCAGGACGCCCATCCTGATATCCAGCACCGACCGGATCGCGGTAAACGGAAGGAGGTCCTTGGCGCAGGAAACGTCTTCGAGCGGGAGCATGGAACCAAAACTATTCAATCCCGGGAAAAGCACCAACTATTCAGTCCGGGAAAACGCGCCACATTCCCGGCACAAAAAAATCCCCTCCGAAGGGAAGGGAATAAAATAGTGTGACAGCGCCAATGGAAAGACTACAAGAGTGGCCGACCGCTATTTGGTCTTCTTTTCGTAGCGTTTCTTGAATTTGTCGATTCTTCCGGCCGTATCCACCAGCATATTTTTGCCGGTAAAAAAAGGATGGGAAGTATTGGAGATTTCCAGTTTGATCAGTGGATATTCGTTACCGTCTTCATACTTGATGGTTTCGCGGGACTGTGCCGACGATTTGCTCAGGAACGTGACCCCATTGCTCATATCCTTGAACACGACGAAACGGTAGGTTTTCGGATGGAGATCTTTTTTCATAATTTATTCTGTTTGAAGGCTGTACGGATTTGGCCGTACGATTTTTTTTAAACTTAGGTTTGCAAAGGTAGCCATTTGTGAGGTCGCCCGCAAATAAAAATTGGCGATCTAGCTGCGCATGTTGACATATTGGAGGGCTATGCCGAGGTTAGCGCCGCTGCAAAGTTTTATAACAGCCTGAAGATCATCTATTTTCTTACTAGTTACCCGGATGAGATCGTCCATGATCTGCGACTGGACCTTCAACCCGGAGTCCTTGATCAGCTTGGTCACCTTCTTGGCATCTTCCTGTTTGAGGCCGTTTCGGACAAGTACCTCCTGCCTGGTGACCTTCCCGCTCTGGTAAGGCTCCTTTCCAAAGTCAAACGCCAGCGGGTCAAGCCCTTGCTTCATCGACCTGCTGACCAGGACATCCACGATCTGGCGGAGCTTCATATCGCTTTCCGCTTCCAGGTCGATCTTCATGTCCTTTTTGTTCAGATCGATCTTGACGGGCGAGTCCTTGAAGTCAAACCGGTTGGTGATTTCTTTCTTTGTGACGTTGACGGCATTGTCAAGGACCTGCTGATCGACCTTGCTGACGATATCGAAAGATGGCATAGCGGATGATTATCTATCAAATGTACACAAATGGACGGACTTGCCAACCGACCCGTCCGCGCATCCGCCGCCATAGCTTTAATTGCCGTTCCCGCCCGTTTTTACCCGGCTTTCTTCTTCACCGGCGCCGCCGTTCCGACGGCCATTGTTGGAGGCCCCCTTCATCGGCTTACCAAAATTCCAGGTGAAAGTCGCCGCCACCATCCGGCTGTCCCTACGGTTATGAAAGGTCGCTTCGGTCTGCTGGAAATTGATATATCCATGGACCTGGTTGGTGTAAAGGAAGTCTCGGACGGTCAGCTTCAGGCTTGCTTTTTCTTTCATGATCTTTTTGGCGATGGCGACTGTTCCCTGACCCATGGGGTCAACGATTACTTGTCCTTCCACACCCTTCGTCCGGTAAAATCCGGACAATTCCCCGGTCCAGCCATGGGGGAAAGTGAATTGGTTATTGATGTTGACGAGCAAGGTGGTCGCTGAGACATTGATGTTCTCGCCGTACAGTAAGCCGGTAAATTTATTATAGTTCACATTGGAGTACAGGATGGCCGTCCACCATCTTGCCAACGGCACCTGCGCGCTCACCGACAAACCAGCATTCTGACGACTGCCGATATTGCCATGACGGACGATGGTTGCCTGCCCGGATTGCTCGAAGGTTTCGGTAAAAAAGTTCTTGGTAAAACTATAGTTGATTGTCGTCGACAACCAGTGCTTGTAACTGTGGGATAATTCCAGGTTATCGGTGAACTGCGGTTGCAGATAGGGGTTACCGGCCTGATAGGTGTACTGATCGAGGAAGAAAAGGAAGGGATTCATGTCCTGGTAAGCCGGCCTGTCGATCCTGCGGCCATAGTTCAGTGTAAAAGCGTTCTTTTCGTTGGCCTGATAGGTAATATATGCTGTGGGGAACAAGTTGACGTAGCTCCGCGTGAAGGAAGAATCATTGTTGTTGACCGTCAGGCCATTGCCCAATTGGTGGCCGGAGTAGTTCGTGTTCTCCGCCCGCATTCCTGCTTGCACCGTCCACTTCTTACCATATTGCGTGGTCAGGTTCACATAGGCGGCATTGATGTTCTCCTTGTAGATAAAGGCGTTGGTCTTGGTGGTGTCGGCGCTCGGGAATCCATTCAGAACATTGAAATAGTCCGCCGTGTTGTTCGTGTTCACATAGCTTAGTTTGATGCCTGTTTCGAGTTTGTATCCTTTCGCCAGCGGCTGTGTGTAATCCGTCTTGAGCGTATAGATATTGATCGTACTGGGCAGCTGGCCGGTTAGCACGGAAGTATCGAGGAGGTTCTTGTCCGGCGAAAAGGTTTGATTGTTGAAATACTGGTCGCTGACGGAAGAATACCGGACATAATCCAGGTCCGCCGTCAGTTCGCGGCCAGCCGAGTCGTATGCATGCCGGAAATTAAGATTGGCCGATTCGTTTTTCCAGGACGTATTGTTGGTGCTGGGCGAGTAGACCAGGGAGTCGACGGCATAAGCCGGACTCATCAACTGGATATTGCTCCCGGAATGATTGTCTTCCTTGTTCCGAAAGCCGCTCACGACAAAGCCAAGAGTGGTTTTCGGGGTGACATAATAATCCATGCCGAATTTCAGGTTCCCCTCCGGGTTCAGAAAATGCATTGTCGTGGTCTGCTGGAAGATCGAATTGACTGTCTGCGTGCCGTCATTGTTCAGGTATTTTCGCTGTATATCAAGGACCTGGAAACCCTGCCACCTCGAATAGCCGGCGTTCAGGAAGAAATTCAACTGTCCGGTCCGATAGTTGAGATTGAGGCTGCCGCTGGGCTTGGGATAGACGCCCTGTGTATGGGTAAGGCTAAGGTTGCCATTGAATCCCTTTAGCTTGTTCTTTTTCGTTTTAATGTTGATGATCCCGGAGTTTCCGGCTGCATCGTATTTTGCCGACGGGTTCGTCATCAGCTCGATCTGGTCGATCGCAGAAGCGGGAAGGCTCCGAAGGTAGTCTGCCAGCTGCGTCGCGGATAAGTAAGTGGGCTTGCCGTCGATCATGATCGTTACACCCTGTTTCCCTTTCAGGCTGATATTGTCGTCCTTGTCCAATGTCACGCCCGGCGCCTTTTCGAGCACATCCATTGCCGTACTGCCGGCGTTGGCCGGTGACGCATCGACGTTAATGATCGTCCGGTCTGCCTTTTGTTCGATCGGGGGGCGCCTGGCGATGACCGCGACAGCGGCCAGGTTTGCCGTCACCGGCGTCAGTACCATCGGAGGCACTACCCTGCCCGCACTTGCCGTCAGTTCCAGCGGCTGCGACCAGGCAGGTTTGTAACCAACGAAGGACGCCCTCACCAGGTATCTGCCGGCGGGCACTTCCGCGAAGCCAAAACGGCCTGCCTTATTAGTAACGGTTTCTTTGATCCGGCTTGAATCCGTGGCCTGCAACAGGGCCACCGTCACCGCTTCCAGCGACTGGCCTTTTTCGTCCAACACGATCCCGGAAACCCGGCCGGGAGATTCCAGGTCGCTGCCGCCGACCTTCGGCGCCGACGGTTGACTCCTGGCGATCGGCCCCAGGGCGGATAATAATAATACCAGTAGCGTCATCTTCTGTCTCATAACGTGGTGTTTTATGGTCCTGCCATCAATGGGCAGTTGTTGTCAAGTACTATTTTTTAAATATTACAATACTAAAGTAAGTACTTTGTATAACATAGATCATTGCTTTGTGGCGGAAGGCCGCTTAACTTGATAACCGGCAATGCATGCGATATAAAGCGAGTTGATACGGCTGCTGCAGACACGCAGCTGAACCATCTGACGAGGAAAAAAGCAAAACTGTTACAGCCGGGAAGCCCAACAGTGATAGAGGGATAGAAAGTCGGAAGGGCGGTAATCAGCCGGTAGCGCTGTCACGGGGTGGGCGCGCTATCTTTCGCGTTCGCCTGCCAAGTCCGATGATTATAGCGAACCCTGCGATCACCAGTACCGAAGAGATGACCTCGGCCTGCGTGGGCTGGAGGGGAAGGAAGTCGTACTTGCTGTTTACGCGGATATGTTCTATGACGAATCGTTCTATGCCGTTCACGATCAAGTAGATACCAAACAAATAACCCGGAACTTTAAGCTTTTTGCGAAGCGCCCAGAGCAGAAAGAACAAGCCCAGGCACATCAGGGTTTCATAGATCGGCGTCGGAAAAACCGGGATAGGGAGCTGGGCGCAATAATCCTGACCCTGGCAACCGGGGATCCTGGCGAATGAGCCGAGTACATTGTGCGGATAGGAATAGGCAAAAAGCCAGTCGGGCAACCAATGCGGGGCCCTTACCGCGAGGTGCGGCACGTGCTGCAGGCCGTGAAACTCGGCCGAATAATTCTGACTGTATTGCTGAACCACACGCTCGAAATCGCCTGGTTGCGCGAGTACGCTCTTGCTGGTTGTGGGGTCGGTTATATAGGCGCTGTTGAGAATGCCCCAGTCGCCGTCTCCCGCCACCTGGCACCCAATACGCCCGATGGCATAGGCCAGCATCAGGCCCGGCGCGGCGGCGTCGTTCAATTCCCAAAAGCCGATGCCATGCTTCTTCGCATACCACCAGATGGCGAGCGCGGCGCAGATCAGGCCGCCGTAAAAGGTCAGGCCGCTAAAGGAGAACAAAGATCCCATGGGGTCCCTGACGAAATCGTCCCAGGTTTCGAAACTGTTGAAGATCTTAGCGCCTATAAAACCAAAAATAAACGCGTATAGCGTCAGGTCGCCAACCCGGTCATGCGGCCAGATCCGGACCTTCTTCTCTTGTGGTTGCGGCAGCTTTTGTTTATTCTTCTCATACCACTTCAGGCCGGCGAAAACCAGTCCCAACGCCAGGCCTGCCGGCCAGCTTCCCCGTCCGGACATCACAAAATCCTGGATGTTGATATTGGTGCCAGTCCCGGACAAAAAAAGGCCCAACAGCTTGAACCCCAATATAAACCCCAGGATGAAATTGAGGATGAGCTCCCCTGCCGTAGCCGGCTTCCCGATCATCACAAGCTCTTCCCTGTATTGCAGCAAACCTTCGCGTTCTTTTCGGATGAGCTCCCGCGTCAAAGTAACGGCTGCCGCGATAAAGGAAAGCGCTACAAAAAACCCGAAAGAATTGATAAAGCGCAACCAGGACGGAGCCTTTCCAAAAATATCGGAGAACGCATAATAAAGATTGGGATACATAGTTCAGATATAGATAAAAACTGTGCTTCGCAAACGTACACCAAAAACCCGAACAAACAGCAAGCGCGGAACCGATAGAACAACAGGCGATTATCTTCCCCGATCCCGCCCGCCAAAAACATCGCCAAAAATTATTTTCCACATTATACTAAAGTTTGGGCATTCGCGTTCCACACCGATGTTCCACGGGGAACATTTATCGATGGAAATTTAGGCCGTTCGCGCCTTTCCAAGCTTATCCCCAAGTGTGTATAAATCAATCTCCCTCTGTTTGGGCCTAAAAAAAAGGCCATCCGGGTGGATGGCCTTCGGTTCGTTTGAGCTCCAGGTAGGTCAGCAATACTCGTCGAATGCCGCGATAAGATTATGCGCGATCAGGTTCGCGGGGCGGCCTTCGATTTGATGCCGCTCGATCATATGGACAAGTTTGCCATCCTTGAACAAGGCGATCGAAGGAGAGGAAGGCGGATAGGGCAGTAAATGCTCCCGGACAGTTGCAACTGCCTCGAGATCGAAACCCGCAAAGCTGGTCGTCAGGTAGTCGGGTTTCTTCTTGCTGTTGGCGACCGCCATGAGCACGCCTGGCCGGGCGGAGCCCGCCGAGCACCCGCAAACAGAATTCACCATCACCAGCGTCGTTCCTGACTTGGTCAATTGGTCATTTACTTCGGTCGAAGTGAGCATTTCCTGGAAACCGTTGTCGGTCAGCTCTTCCTTCATTGGTAGTACTATTTCCTGTGGATACATCTCTGATAAATTTTGATTACACAACACAAAGGTACTATAAAAGTTGTCTTTCCCCCGCTCTACCGGTCGCGATGCGCAAGATTGCCTATTCCTTCTCGCTTCGCCTTACCCCTGTCTGCTCGAATATTCCTACTCGCCTGTTCCTTCTCGCCTATTCCCTTCTCTCCTCACCCCGCCATGTCTTAGCCCCTCCCAACCCGACCCGTCCCCTTCCGCTACAAAAGCACCCCGGTGTGAAATAATGTCACGTCACCGCCCTTTCTGCTGCCGCAATGTCACGATTCTGGCGCCAAAGTTTGCCAAAAAAGCGCCGAACCTATCCATTTCAGCCAATGGTACAAGCTTTGAACATACCCTGCCGATTCGAAACGAAATAAAAATCTCAAATAAATCAATTGTATGACACTCGTAAAAGTAAACAACAACGGCCACCGCAGCCTCTCGAACCTGGTCGACGAATTTTTCCAGGGTTTCCCGGTCAAGGAAGAAAACTTCGGCTTTCCTCCAGTCAACATCCATGAAACGGCCGACGCCTACCATTTGGAACTGAGCGCCCCGGGCCGCAGCAAGGAAGACTTCACGCTGGGCATTGAAAATGGCCTCCTGTCCATCGGTTACGAAAAGAAGGAAGCAGCCAGGACCGAAGCAGAATACAAGACGATCCGCAAGGAGTTCTCTTTCCGGAGCTTCAAACGCAGTTTTACCCTCGATGAGGGCATCGATGCCAACGGTATCCAGGCGAAATATGAGAACGGCGTGTTAAAGTTATTCCTGCCCAAAAAGGAACAGGTGAAAGAGAGCGTGAAGCAGATCAGTGTGCAGTAAGCATATTGGAGCAATTTAGCCTGTCCTGCAAAGGCCGGTCTCATCCCGTGGGTGGACCGGCCTCTTTTTTTGACTTTTTTATGAATGATTGTTTTAATTTCGAGGCTCTAACCCATGTAATCCAATCAGATCATGATGAAACCTTCGGTCAGGCTTTGGTTTTTGTTATTGGTGGTTTTCGCATTCTCGCAGAAAGGACTCGCACAAATTCCAACTTTTCACGCCCCGATGCAATTGCAGGACACCACGAAGAGTCCGGAAGACACGTTGCGCATCAGGAACCTGAACCCGTATTTTTCGCTCCATGTCGACTCCACCCTGAGCTATCAGCTGGAAATCAACCGCGATCCAAGCCGATATTTCTTTTTCATGAAGGACGCCCCCGTGGGGATGAAGATCAGGGAGAACGGGACGATTACGTTCCGGGCGGATAAGTCCTATTTTCTTTCCGGCCGCCTCAAATATGATGTCCCTTATAGAGTAAAGATCGGCGTGCAGAACCTCGACAATCCCAAAGACCGGCTCGATACCTCCTTCACGATCCAGTTTTTTACCACAGATGTCATCCCTTCGCACGTCAAACCCACGGTAAGCAGCGTATTATACGTGGACGAAGGCGACACGATCAACTTCCGGGTCCAGTGCGAGACCGGCACCTACCCCATCGATAATATTACGTTTTACTCGAATATTCCGATCCGGAACAATACCATAGTGAAAAACTGTGACGACCTCTTTACCTGGTCGCCGCCCTATGATTTTGTGAAATCCGGCGATTCGGGCAAGACCAGATTGCTGGTCCTGTATTTTGTCGGCACCAACAAGATGTTCCAGCGGGACACGGCCGTCGTCAGGATCTATGTCAAGGACGCGCTCAACTACCCTTACGCCAAGGATGATTATGAGAATACGCTCAAGGACTACCGGCTCTACATCCTGCGGTTGAAATATGCCTTTTTCCAATTGGATAAGAAGGTCAAACACACCAAAAGTACGCGCCAGGGCTTCGACATTACTGCTGCCGCCACCGGGCTCGGCGGAACGATTGCGACGGCCTCCAATTCGACGACAGCCGGGGCCATCCTGCCCAGCGTGGGGGTGGCCATGGTTCCCGTCAAGGAGACAACCGCCCCGCCGCTGACCGCGGAGCAGAACCAGGCTACCCTCGTGCGGGCCTCGGTCAAGCGACTCGACTATATCATGCACGACAACGCCCTGATCGGCGATAAGGATCCCGATATAGAGAAAAAGATCACCACGCTAAAAGCGGAATTGAAACAGACGCAGATCCAGCTGATCGATGTCCCTTTGGAAGAAACCGTCAACATGACCGAAGATCAGCTGAATGCCTATTTCGACAATCCGAAGGTGAAGAAGAAGTACCGCGTCAAACGCTAAAGATAGCCAAGGATCTTGAGCATGCTCTGCGCGGTTTGCTCCTTGGCATAAACCCAGTCGGTCAGCTTGCCGTTCTTGTCATGCCCGACGATCACGTGTTTGGGCGACGGAATGAGGCAGTGCTTGATCCCGCCGTAGCCGCTGATCTGGTCCTGATATGCCCCGGTATGAAAAAAGCCCACATATAACGGCTCCCCGTTGACGATCTTGGGCAGGAATACTTCGTTGATGTGTTCTTCCGAATCGTAGTAATCGTGGCTGTCGCAGGTGATCCCGCCAAGGACGACCCGCTGATACTCGACATCCCATTTGTTGATCGGCAGCATCAGGAACCGCTCACCGATCCCCCACGTATCCGGCAGCGTCGTAATGAATGAGGAGTCGATCATGTACCAGATCTCCCGGTCGTTCTGCACCTTCTGACCGATGACACTGTAAATATGCGCCATGCTTTCCCCCACAGTATAGCTTCCGAATTCAGTGAAGATATTGGGCATCGGCACATTGTTCCGCTTGCAGGCCTTTTTGATGTTCTGTACGATCTCGTTGATCATGAACTGGTAATCGTACTCGAAGCCAAGGGAATGTTTGATGGGGAATCCGCCGCCGATATTGATCGAGTCCAACTCCGGGCAGATCTTTTTTAGCTGGCAGTACAGGTTGATGACCTTGTTGAGCTCACTCCAATAATATATATCGTCCTTGATCCCCTTGTTCAGGAATATGTGGAGCATCTTCAACTGGAAGCGGTCCTCGTTCCCTTCGATCTTGTCGACATAGAATTCGAGAACCTCCCTTGCCCTGAACCCGAGCCTCGAAGTATAGAAAGGGAAGGTCGGTTCCTCTTCGGCGGCGACCCGGATCCCCAGTTTGAACGGTACTTTGACCGAACGTTTGTATTGCTGGAGTTCGTCCTTGTTATCAAGGATCGGGATCACATTCTTAAACCCGGCATTCAGCAGCGAAGCAATACGGCTGGTGTATGATTTTTGTTTGAACCCGTTGCAGATGATAAAGGTGTCCTTGGTGATCTTTTTCCGCTGGTATAGCTTTTTGATGATCTCGATATCATAGGCGTAGGACGTTTCGAGGTGGATATCATTCTTCAGGGCCTCTTCCACGATAAAGGAAAAATGCGAGCTTTTGGTGCAATAGCAGTAAAAGTATTTTCCTTCGTACCGGTGCTTCTTGATCGCAGCGGCGAACATCTTTTTCGCCTTATTGATCTGCGACCCGATCTTAGGCAGATAGGTCAGCTTTAGCGGAGTGCCGTATTTGTCGATCAAAGCCTTGAGGTCGACGCCGTTGAATTGGAGATAATTGTCCCTGACTTCTAGCCCTTCCTGCGGGAAGTTGAACGTCTGTTTCACCAGATCGGTGTAGGTATTATTCTGCTGATCCAGTTTACGTTGAATTTAATGGTTGAAAGAATCGGACCGGGTCCGTTTTTGATGGCGCTAATTTATAAAAAAAGCATTTATAATTCCTGAAAATAAAAACGCCCCGGACCGGGGCGCTTCCTTATCCAATAACTTTCCGTTCATTTAACAGAGTCGACCAGCTTCCTGAACGTCTCCGGCTCATTCATGGCCAAATCCGCCAATACTTTCCGGTCCAGCCCGATACCCTTTTGACCGAGTTTGTGAATGAAGGTCGAATAGGTCAGCCCTTCTGCCCGGACTGCCGCGTTGATACGGGCGATCCACAGCGTGCGGTATTCCCTTTTCTTTCCTTTTCTGCCCACATAACGATACTGAAGACCTTTCTCCAAGACGTTTTTGGCGACGGTGTATACATTTTTGCGTTTCCCGTAAAACCCTTTCGCGGCCTTCAGGATGCGTTTCCTGCGGGCGCGGGAGGCAACGGCGTTAACTGAACGTGGCATATCTTACTAATTTGAAAATTTTAAAAGGTTATTTTAGTCTCAGCAGGCGCTTGACGAAATCCATGTTGGCCGGTTGTACCTGGCCCTTCTGACGCATGACCCGCTTGCGTTTGGTAGACTTTTTAGTAAGGATGTGACGTTTAAACGCTTTTTGGAAGGTGATTTTCCCCGTGCCGGTCACTTTGAAGCGCTTCTTGGCACTGGAATTCGTTCTAACCTTAGGCATTTCGACTGCTTTTTTCGTAAGTCCCCTGCTGGCGGATCGCACCGGCGACCACTTATGGAGCCATTTGGGGTTGCAAAGGTACGCAAAAAAACCGCACAAATGGCGGTTTTTCGAGTTTTTTTATCAAGAATGAAGCCCTATTGAGGAGATTTGTCCTTTTCCTTCTTTTTCTGCGGCTTGGGCGCCCAAATGGCGAGCATCCGTTTGCCCTCCATTTTCGGCATCCCCTCCAGGACGCCGGAATCGTTCAGACGCTCGGCAAATTTCAGCAGCAAAAGCTCACCTCGCTCCTTGAATTGGATCGCCCGGCCCTTGAACTGCACATACGCTTTCACCTTATTCCCTTCCTTGAGAAATTTCTCGGCGTGCTTCGCCTTGAAGTCGAAATCGTGGTCGTCGGTATTCGGCGTAAAGCGGATTTCTTTTACTTCCGAGGCCTTGCTCTTGGCCTTCATCTCCTTTTCTTTCCGCTTCTTTTCGTATAGAAATTTATTGTAATCGATAATCTTGCAGACCGGCGGATCTGCGTTCGGCGAGATCTCGACAAGATCGAGCCCCTGCTCCTGCGCCATCCTTTGTGCATCCTGCGTCGGATAGACGCCTACTTCGATGTTATCGCCGACAAGCCGTACCTGCGGCACCCTGATCATGTGGTTGGTACGGTGTTCCTGCTGCTGTTCCTTTCTGAATCTTGGATTAAAACTCCCTCCCCTGGGAGGTCTTGGTCTCGGTGGAAATGCCATTTACTGGTTTTAAGTCCGGCTGCCGTCCCTGGCGGCAACCGCAAATTGTTTTTCTTCTTTTATTCACGCCCTCAGGGATTGGGGACGCGTTCGGAAATCTCCCGGCGCAAGTCGGCAATGAATTCCTCTATACCCTTCACCCCGAGATCTCCTTTACCCTGGCGGCGAACGGCGACCTTCCGGTCAGTCATCTCCTTCTCACCCACCACCAGCATATAAGGGACCTTCGCAAGCTCGGTGTCCCGGATCTTTTTACCAATCTTCTCGCTCCGGTCGTCTACTTCTACACGAATATCTGCATTTTTCAGGATACCTAAAAGACTTTGTGCATATTCCAGCGACTTATCGGTGATCGGCAGGATCTTTACCTGCAACGGAGCCAACCAGACCGGAAACTTGCCGGCATAATGCTCCAGCAGAAAGCCGATAAAACGTTCGTGTGTGCCAAGCGGTGCCCGGTGAATGATCAGCGGGGTCTCAGGATGGTTTTCCTTATTGGTGAATTCCAGCCGGAACCGCTTTCCCTGCGCAAAATCCACCTGGTTGGTCGCCAGGGTGAACTCGCGCCCGATCGCGCTCCAGATCTGGACGTCGATCTTGGGTCCGTAAAAGGCCGCTTCGTCGGGCACCTCAATAAAAGGGGTGTTGGTCCTGATCAGTACGTCCCGCACCAGCGACTCGGTCTCTTTCCAAAGCTCCGGCTCGTCGATGTATTTTTTTCCCAGTCTCGACGGCTCATGCGTGCTGAAACGCATGACGTATTTTTCAATACCAAAGATGCCGAAATACTTCAAATACATCTCGTTCACCGCCTTGAACTCGTCGTAGAACTGGTCTTTGGTGCAATAGATATGGGCATCGTTCATGTGCAAACAGCGTACCCGCATCAGCCCGAACAATTCCCCGCTCTGCTCATACCGGTAACAGGTCCCGTATTCCGCCAACCGGTAAGGCAGGTCCTTGTACGATTTCTGCTCGGCGGCAAAGATCTTGTGATGGTGCGGACAGTTCATCGCTTTCAGATAGTACTTTTCTCCTTCCAGTTCCATCGGCGGGAACATACTGTCCTGGTAATAAGGCAGATGTCCGCTGGTAATATATAGGCTCTCCTTGGCGATATTCGGCGTAACCACCCTTTTGTATCCTGCTTTTTCTTCCGTTTCCTTGGCCAGCCGTTCCAGTTGCTCGATGACGACCGCTCCGTTGGGCATCCAAAGCGGCAACCCCGGCCCTACCTGCTCGTCGAAGGTGAATATGCCCAATTCCTTTCCCAGCTTGCGGTGGTCCCGCTTGCGCGCCTCTTCGAGCATGTGGAGGTATTCGTCCAGCTCCTTTTGGGACGGGAAGGTCACCCCGTAGATGCGGGTCAATTGCTTGTTTCGTTCGTCCCCTTTCCAATAAGCCCCTGCGATATTGGTGAGACGGACGGCCCTGATGAAACCGGTGTTCGGAATATGCGGTCCGCGGCACAGATCGGTGAAATTTCCCTGGGTATAAAAGGTGATCTGCCCATCCTGGAGGTTCTCCAGCAGATCGAGCTTGTATTCATCTCCTTTATCCGCAAAATACCTTACGGCGTCGGCCTTGCTGATCTCTTTGCGAAGATACGGTTCGTTCTTTTTGCCCAGTTCGGCCATTTTGACTTCCAGCTTCCGGAGGTCGTCTTCCGTGACCTGTCTTCCGCCCAGATCCATATCGTAATAGAACCCGCCCGAATCGACCGGGGGCCCGACCCAGAACTTCGCGCCGGGAAAAAGGGATTCCACCGCCTCTGCCATCAGGTGAGCCGACGAATGCCAGAACGTGGACTTCCCTTCCGTATCCGTCCATGTAAGCAATTTCAGGGTGGCGTCGGTCCGGATGGGGCGGGTGGCGTCCCATACCTGCCCGTTCACGCTCGCAGCGAGTACCTTTCTGGCCAGTCCTTCGCTGATGGACCGGGCGATCTCTAAAGCAGTGACGCCGTTTTCATATTCCCTGACGGCGCCATCCGGAAAACTGATCTTGATCATAAGGGTGCAAATTTAACAAACTCTTGTCACAGTGGATGTATAGCGTTTTTACAAACGGTCGCCAAGGCAACGGATAATTAATTAATTTGCCGGAGGAGAACTCGCCCATGCAGAGATTTGTATTTTGCCTGCTCATCCTTACGCCGCTGTTTACCTGCGCCCAGGACCTGACCGGGATCTGGCAAGGGCATTTCAGGTCGGCGACCGGCGACAAGTCCTCCCTTTTCAGCTTTGACGACCGGTATCGGTTCGAAGTGCAGATCGCCCAGCATGACAGGAAACTGGACGCCGTCACCTATTCTTATCTTTCCTCTGTCTTTTACGGCAAGGCGGCTGCTGACGGTACGATTAATCCTGCCACGGGCAAGGTCATGTTGCAGGAAGGCAAATTACTCGAAGTAAAACAGCAGTTCGGCGACGTTGTCTGTACCATGACCTGTTTCCTGCAATACACGAAGTCCGGAGCGGACGAATTCCTCGAAGGCAAATATGTCAGCATGAACGTCCGGGACTCCTCCAACTGCGGTCACGGCCTCGTCTTCCTGCATAAAGTCGCGTCCTCCGATTTTTACGAGGAGCCCTTCCTGATCAAGCGGGAAAAAGAATTGAAAAAAGAAGAACTCGCCAGAAGCAAGCCCCCGGCATCGTCAGGCGCCAAACCGTCGGCGCCGGTCAAACGACCTTCCGCTACGGCCAGCGCCCGGAAACCGCCCCCCCGGAACCGGGACAGTACCGGCCTCGCGTCTGCTACGCGGCGACCGGCAATGCGTTCCGGCAACCACCCTGAGGCTGCCGCGCCGGCAGCGCTGCCGCCGATGGCCAGGGCCGCCGTTCCCAACCGTTCCGATATCCGTCCGGGCGCCGACAGCGGCCTGGCGCTGAGCCATAAGTTCCCGTCGATCACGCCGCGGGTGCTGCTCGACCGCTCCAACCAACTGGTCCGCGCCCTGACCGTCGACACCCGCGAAGTCATTCTGAATATCTACGATGACGGCGCGATCGACAACGATACGGTCTCCGTCTTCCTGGACAATAAGATGGTCATCGACCATGCCATGCTCACCGATCGGCCGTTGATCGTCAAGATCCATCTCGACGAAGGCAATGATTATCACGAATTGGTCATGGTGGCCGACAACGAGGGTGAGATCCCGCCCAATACTTCACTGATGATCGTCAAGGCCGGTGATAAGGAATACAAGGTGAATATCACGTCCAGCCTGCAAAAAAATGCCACCGTCACCTTCAAGTACGTCAAACCGAACTAACATGCGCGCCCACCTTCTGGCAATTCTGCTGGCCCTGTGCTGTCATGCCATGGCCGAAGACCTCAACGGCATCTGGAAAGGCACGCTGACCCAGGGAGCCGGCGGATGCTACCCCCAATATTTCCTCGAGCTGCAGATCAATTTCTCGGGCGACCGCATCACCGGAAAGGCCTATGATTACTATGACAAGGCTCACTTCGTCAAAATGGGCTTTACGGGCCGGTACAATCCCCTGACGCACCGGCTGGTGCTGATCGAGCAACGGATACTCGAAGCCGAAATTCCCGTGGAATGCGAGGCCTGCATCAAGACATACGATCTTAACTATTCGAAGTCGGGCGAATTGGAATTCCTGAGCGGTGACTGGAAGGGGGTCTATTCCGCCAAAAAGCTGGTTTGCCCGCCCGGTCACGTCAGTCTCAAAAGGGCGTCCGTGTCGGATTTCCCGGTAGATATCGAGCAGTCCGATAGCTTGATCGCCCTCCAGCGGACGCTGAAATTGCAGCCGCGTCAGCCTACCCTGGTCAAAACGATCGTCCTGCATTCGGCGGATGTGAAAATAGATCTGTACGATGACGCGACGATCGACCACGATACCGTGACGGTACTCATCAACAATAAACTCCTGCTCTACCGCCGGATGCTGACGGATCGCCCCCTGACGATCCATTTCAACGCCTTTCCGAATACGGAGTATGAGCTCGTCATGTATGCCGACAACCTGGGGGATATTCCGCCGAATACGGCGTTGATGATGGTTACTTCAGGCCAGGAAAAGATCGAAGCCTATATGTCCTCCAGCGAGCAGAACAGTGCGACGGTGCGCTTTGTGTACAAACCGTAGCGTTTCCCGCAGCGAAGGCGGGTTATTTTTTTGCAAAATCGATCGAGTCCGTGATCTCCCCGCATCCGATCATCTTAGCCTTGAAGACAGGATGTTTGTTCCCCAGGTAGGGGTTCACGATGGCCGGGGTAAAGCTGAGCCAATATCCCTCCGCGGAATCGCCGAAGGCCATCGGGCAGCGCATATGATAGACCGTCCCACCGTCGTATTTGACCGTCCGGATCAGGTTATACAATTCATCCGTCAGCATATTGAACGAACGCCTGCGCCCTTCGTACCCGGTTTCCCCGGTCAATCCCTTGGCCTCCCCTTCAATGCTTACCGCCAGGCTTTCGGCCGTTCTCACGATATCGCTGTCGGCCTTGAGCTGCCTGAGCGGAAGGCTGTCCGCCTTTGCCGCGACCGCATAGGCGGCCTTGTCGGCCTTAAGGGTATCCCAGTTAACCAGCGCATCCTTTACTGCGAAATAATCGTTCATGAGCCCGTCGAAGGCCGCATCGAACGCACTCGTATTTTTACTGATCCGCAATGCCTGGTCCGGTTGCGGCTGCTGGCTCGGCTTTTTATCGAACAGGAGC
>DATNBP010000177.1:0-5108 GCA_035572015.1 Puia sp.
TATTGAACCAGGGGTGTTTGCTTGCAAAACTGTCACGAGGCGTCCTCGTCCATTCGGGATTGTTCATCAGGAGCGAATGCAGCGCCGCCCGATCGACCGGGGACAGATGATAGTATTCGTCGTAAGGATATTTAGTACTCAGCGAGTCGGCCATCTCGGCCATCTGCACGGCGATCCTCCGGCTGATCGGTCTGTCGGAACTGAAGTTCAGCGTGGGGTTGGATTGTTGCAGGATTTGCATCCGGTCGAGAAAATGGTCATAGGGAGAGCCCTGCGGCAAAAAACTGGATTGGGAAAAAGCGGGGAAAGGAAGCGAAAAAAGGGCAAGCGCGAAAATTATGTTCCGGCTTAACGGGCTTTTAATAACTTGCATGATAAAGGCAGATATAGTTAGGTACAATCAATTTCCCCTATGCGTAATTACTTGATCACAAACGTTCACATTGTCAACGAAGGTAGGATTACTGCGGGAGATTTGCTAGTGAAAAACGGGCGGATCGACAAAATCGGCACAAACCTCCGCACCGGCGGCGCAGTCACCGAGATCAACGGTGAGGGAAAATATTTATTGCCCGGGGTCATCGATGACCAGGTCCATTTTCGGGAGCCGGGGCTGACGCACAAGGCGACCATCTATACCGAAGCGAAAGCCGCGGTGGCGGGTGGAGTGACCTCGTTCATGGAAATGCCGAACACCGTTCCGCCGGCATTCACCCAGGCCTTGCTGGAAGACAAGTATGCGATCGGCGCCCGCAGCTCGCTGGCGAATTATTCCTTCTATATGGGCACCTCGAACGACAACGCCGACGAAGCTATCCGGACGAATGACAGGAAACGGGACGTCTGCGGCCTGAAGATATTCATGGGTTCCTCGACGGGGAACCTGCTGGTGGACAATTACCTGACCCTGGACCGCCTGTTCCGGGAAAGCGAGGTGCTCATCGCCACGCATTGCGAGGACGAGCGGATCATCCGGCGGAATCTCGAACGGATCAGGCAGGAAGGGCGGGAACTGGTCGCCGCCGACCACCCGCGGATCAGGGACGAAGAAGCCTGTTTTGAGTCCTCCCTGACGGCCATCCAGTTTGCCAGGCGGCATAACAGCCGGTTGCACGTCTTCCACCTGACGACGGAAAAGGAAATGCAGCTCTTCAGCAACCTGCTGCCACAGCAGGAAAAGCGCATCACGGCCGAAGTCTGCGTGCACCACCTGCATTTTACCGCGGATGATTATGCGCGGCTGGGGAATAGGATAAAATGCAATCCCGCCATCAAGGCCCCGCATAACCGCGAAGCGTTATGGAAGGCGCTGCTGGACGACCGGCTGGACCTGATCGCCACCGACCATGCCCCCCATACCCTGGAAGAAAAATCGGGTCCCTATGAAAAAGCCCATGCAGGCCTTCCGCTGGTCCAGCATTCCCTCCTGCTGATGCTGCACTATGTTAAGGAAGGACGGATCAGCCTGGAGAAGGTGGTGGAAAAAATGAGCCATGCGGTTGCTGTCTGTTTCCAGATCTCGGAACGGGGATATATCCGGGAAGGGTATTATGCCGACCTGGTACTGGTGGACCTCGGGCAGCCATCGGTCGTGCGGCCGGACAATATCCTCTATAAGTGCGGTTGGAGCCCGCTCGAAGGATTCCGGTTCCCCGCGACGGTGACCCACACGTTTGTCAATGGTCACCTGGTCTATGGAAATGGGGTATTCGATGAATCTCAATGGGGTCACCGGCTTCGGTTCGACCGTTAAACGCTGCATATGGAAATCGACTACACTACCTACGAGGACCTGTCCCTTTTTAGCCGCCAGGAGGAATTTTCCATTTTTCACAAACTGGACTTCACCCGCACCAGTGGCGGGAAGGATCTGCTGATCGAACATTTCCACCGGCCCATGGGCAAACTGGAGGATATCCTGGCCACGCAGCAGATCCTGCGGCTGATGCAGGAAAAGCTGGACCACTGGCCCGTTTCCATCAGCAACGGCACCGTGATGGTGATGGAGCGGTTCTACGAAACGGCGATCGACGAGATTCCGCAGGGAATGAATCTTCCGGCCGCGCTCGGCTATAAGCTGTTGCACTCCGGCGACTATGCCATGGTTCGGTATTCGGTCGGCCATTTTGCCGACTTTGTCCGCGGGATGCATGAACTGATCGGGTTGCTGGACGTTCCGGGGTGCCCCGCGCTCCTGGGTTCGCTGCTGGAACGTGCCCGCCGCCTGCTGGACAACGACGTCCTTCGGGCGCTGGCGAAAACCAGGCCCGGTGTCAAATTAAATCCGGTACAGGTCATCCATTTCGGCCATTACGTTCGCCTTCGGTTCAAGACAGCCCTGCAGTCCCTGATCGGGATCCATAGCCGGCTGGACGCCTGGTATTCCATGGCGCTGGCAACCCGCCGGTTCAACCTCTGTTTTCCCCAATTCGAGGAGCGGCCGGATCCTTTCGTGGAAGCCTCGGCTTTTTACCACTTGCTGTTGCCAAATGCGGTATCCTACGACATCCGCCTGGACCAAGAAACCAATTTTCTATTCCTGACCGGGGCCAATATGGCGGGCAAAAGCACTTTTATCCGTTCCGTGGGCGCCATCGTTTTCCTGGCCCACCTCGGTATGGGCGTTCCGGCGGCCTCGATGCGGTTGAGTTTGTTTGACGGCATACTGAGCAATATCAACGTCGCGGACGATATCGCGAAAGGTGAAAGTTTTTTTTTCAACGAGGTCCAGCGGATCCGGAATACCCTGGAAAAGATCGGCAACCGGAAGAAATGGCTGGTGCTGATCGACGAACTGTTCAAGGGTACCAATGTACAGGACGCCATGAAATGCAGTACGACCGTCATCAAAGGGCTCATCCGGATAAGACGGTCGTTGTTCATCCTGTCGACGCACCTTTACGAGGTCGGCGGCGAGCTGATGAACTACCCGAATATCCTTTTCCGTTATTTCGAGACCAAAGTAGCCAACGACCAGCTTGAATTCAGTTACCAGTTGAAAGAAGGGATCAGCAACGACCGGATCGGCTACCTGATCCTCAAGCGCGAAAAAGTAGTGGAGATGCTGGAAAATTTGTAGCCCGGCGATTGCCTGGCACACCACGTCCGCACCGCCGTCGACACCACTACCACCACGTCCGCACCAACACCGTCGCCGTTCGCACCGCCGTCGACACCATCGCCGCCGACACCACCGCCGTCGACACCACTACCACCACGTCCGCACCCCAATACCCTTCCTGTCCCGCCACCCTCCACTGCGCCCACACTGCCGTGAAACACTGTCGTGAAACACTAGTGAGGTTTACCCGGGACTTTCCCGGGGATTTTTTACTTTCAGCCGACAAAAGTTTGCGGTATGCTGGTCAAGGTTTTTGGAAGTGCGGTGTATGGCGTGGAGGCGATCACCATTACCATCGAAGTAAATGTGACGGAAGGGCTCCATACCTACGTAGTGGGGCTCGCGGATAGCGCGGTCAGGGAGAGTATTCAACGGATCGAGAGCGCGATAAAAAGTAACGGCTATTATATGCCGCGCACCAAACTGGTCGTCAATCTCGCCCCCGCCGGGATCCGGAAATCGGGATCCGCATTCGACCTGCCGATCGCGATCGGCGTCCTCGCCGCGACCGGCCAGCTGCCCGGCGGAGACCTTAACGCGTATGTCATCATGGGAGAGCTGGGCCTGGATGGCCATATCCATGCGATCAAAGGCGCGTTGGCCATCGCGATCCAAACGCGGAAAGAAAAATACAAGGGTTTGCTGATCCCGGCCGCAAACGGCTCGGAAGCGGCCATTGTCAACCAACTCGAGGTTTATGCATTCCGCCATCTCCGCGAAGTGATCGCCTTTTTCCGGGATAAGGCGGCAACACGCCCGGTCGTCGTGGACGCCAGGGCCGACTTCCAGTCGGCAACCCCGCCCGCCGACCTGGATTTCAGCGATGTCCGGGGCCAGGAGGGCGTCAAACGTGCGATGGAGATCACTGCCGCCGGCGGTCACAACGTCATCCTGGTCGGTCCGCCGGGCGCGGGCAAAACGATGCTGGCGCGGCGCCTGCCCGGCATCCTTCCCCCGCTCAGCCTGCAGGAAGCGCTCGAAACAACGAAGATCCACAGCGTGGCCGGCAAACTTCCCGAACATACCACCCTGCTCACCCAACGCCCGTTCCGGAGCCCGCATCACACCATTTCCGGTTCGGCCCTCGCCGGCGGGGGCAGCATTCCGCAACCCGGAGAGATCTCGCTGGCGCACAATGGCGTGCTCTTCCTGGATGAGTTGCCCGAATTCGATCGCGGAGTACTGGAAGTCATGCGGCAGCCAATGGAAGACCGCAGGGTGCTGGTCAGCCGGACAAGACAATCGGCGGAATTCCCGGCTTCATTTATCCTCGTCGCCGCCATGAATCCATGCCCCTGCGGGTTTTATACGCATCCCACCAAATCCTGCACCTGCTCCGGCGGCGCAGTCGTAAAGTATCTCAACAAGATCTCCGGGCCGCTCCTCGACAGGATCGATCTGCATGTGGAGGTGGTGCCCGTCGCTTACGACCAGTTGGCGCAAAATAAGGCGGGGGAACCGTCGGCCGTGATCCGCGCACGGGTAATGGCGGCCAGAGCACTGCAGCTGCAACGGTATGAACGGCTGGGGATTCATTGTAACGCCCAACTGGGGAGCCGATATCTCCGAACGCTGTGCCGCGTCGACCATCGGGGAGAAAAAATTCTGCGGACCGCAGTCGATCGGTTGGGAATGTCCATGCGGGCCTATGACCATATACTAAAGGTCGGACGGACAATCGCGGACCTCGCCGGAAGCGAAACCCTGCTGGAGGAGCACATTGCGGAAGCGATCCGTTTCCGGTCCCTCGATCGTGCCGGCTGGGCGCACTGACGCGCAGCGAATGCCGGTCATGCAGGGGCGCCGAGGACCCGCGTGCGTTATTTTTTACGGCGTCTTTTTCCATACCCCTGCCCCTTTTTGGCCGGCGCACCCCCCGGCTGTCCCTCCTTTCCCTTGCTCGCCGAACTACCCGCCAGCCCCTCTTTTCCCGCCTCGGCCGCCTTCCCCGCGCCCCTGCGGGCCGGCATGGACGATGCATGGGCAG
>DATNBP010000178.1:0-36157 GCA_035572015.1 Puia sp.
CCCGGGGCTGGAAGAGCGGCTGGCGGCGGACGCGGGGCTGTTGGACCGGGTCGAGAAAAGGCTGGCGGTGCAGGCGCTGCAAAAAGCGATGACCGCATTGAGCCCTGAAAGCCGGGAGATCCTTGTGTTGAGCCGGTTCCAGGGTCTCCGGGGCGCGGAGATCGCCGGGATCCTGGATATCAGCATCGGCGCCGTAAAAGTGAGGATCCACCGGGCGATCAGCCAACTGAAGGCGTTGTACCTGGAACAACAAACAGAAATCGATTGAGATATGTCCTGTCAGAAACATAAAACATTGCTGGAGCGCTGGTGGAACGACCAGATGAGCCCCGCCGAGCGGGCGGAGCTCGAGGCACAACTGGCGGAATGTGCGGATTGCCGCCGGGAGCTGGAAGGCAGCCGCGAAATCTGGGAGCTGATGGGCCATATGCCTGTCCCGGAGCCTTCCGGCGAGATGCAGACCCAGTTCAATGCGATGCTGGAAGGCTACAAGAGCTCGGTGGAGGGCAAGCGCCGGCCCGTCGCCGGCGGATGGACAAGCCTCCGGACCCTGTTCGTTTCGCGGCCCTCGGTTGCGGTTGCGTTTAGCCTGGCGTTGCTGCTCGGCGGCGCGGCGCTGGGGTGGGTAGCGAAAAGACCGCGGGGCGATGTGAAAGATGCGGGTGCGGCCGTGGCCGGACCTGCGGTGGTAAAGGCGGCGGCTTCGACGGCGCCGGTGGTGGCAGGGATACCATCGGTGAAGACGGAACAATTGGCTCAGCCACAACAAATGGCGCAGCGGGATCAGCTGGCGCAGCCAGCCGCGATGAGCACAACGGGCGTGACTGGTGTGGCGGCCGTTACGAGCGGCGTAGCCGACCGGAAGCCGATCCCTGAAAGCAGGCAGCTCCAGGAACTGACGGCGCAGGTCCATGAGATGCGGAAAATGGTGATGTTGTCGCTCCTGCAGAACCCGGCCGCGTCCGAAAGGATCAGGGCGGTTAGCTATACCAGCGAGATCCGCCGTACCGACCCGAGTATTACCGAGGCGCTCCTGGCGACGCTGAACAACGACCCGAATGTCAACGTGCGGTTGACGACGCTGGAGGCGCTGACCCATTACGCGCATGACCCGGCGGTACGGGAAGGGTTGGTCAGGTCCATCCTGCAGCAGGAGTCGCCGCTGATGCAGGCCGCGCTGGCCGACGTGATGTTGAAATTGCAGGAAAAGCGCGCCGTCCCCTCGTTCGAAAAGCTCTTACAGCATAAAGACCTCAACGGAATGGTCAGGACGAAGATCGAGCAAACCATCGTCCGGTTAACGTAAAAAAACAAATGATATGAAAAGGCTATTTTTCCCGCTGCTGGCGGGACTGGGAATCGTCTGCTGCTTTCGGTCCGACGTGTCGGCGCAGCAGCAGGAATTTCGACAACACATCAGTAAGGAATTTGCGATCCAACAACCTGCCGGCGGCGTCCTGGCCTTGTACAACCTCAACGGGTCGCTCAACGTGGAAGGGTACGCCGGCGACAAGGTGTTGCTGGAGATCGACGAACGGCTGACATCCGACGATGCGGAAGGGCTGGAGGCCGGGAAAAAGGAATTCCGGCTCGGCTTCGATCAGACAAAAGACAGCATCACCGTCTACATCGCGGAGCCCTTCGACTCCAGGCCCTGTCACAACTGCAACCGTGGGTGGAACGACCGCAATATCGGCTACAACTACGAGCTGGTCTTCACCGTGAAGGTGCCGTACAAATTGAACCTCGATATTTCGACGGTCAACATGGGCGATATCAACGTCGGGGGCGTGACGGGCTCGCTGCGGGTCAACAATGTCAACGGCAAGATCACGATCAACGGTGCGAAGGGGGATACCTGGGCGCACACGATCAACGGCGACCTGACCGTCAGCTATCTGACCGCGCCGGCCGGCAACTCCGACTACTATACGCTGAACGGGAAGCTGTCGGTCAGCTATCCGGCCAACTTGTCGGCCGACCTGCAGTTGAAAAGCATGAACGGCTCCTTCTTCACCGATTTTCCGAAATGGGAGGTACTGCCCGTTAAAGTGACCAGGAACGTCCGGAAGAACGGCGCCAGCACGGAATACAAGCTCGTCATCGACAAGCAGATCCGGATCGGTGACGGCGGCAGGCTGTTCCGGTTCGAGACGCTGAACGGCAATATTTATATTAAGAAACAAGCATAACGAACAAGAAAAAAGCACAATATGAAAGCAATCACAACCGCAACTCTTTTCGCGCTATTCACCCTGACGATGGGCAGCGTGTCGGCCCAGAACAAGGGTACGCAGGAAATGGTCGTGCCGCTGAGCGACCCCGGAAAGCCTGTGACGCTCCACTGCTCCCTGATGAGCGGTTCGATCAAGGTGACCGGCTATGAAGGCAAAGACGTTCAGATCACCGTCTCCCTGGATACGACAAAAGACGAAGACGATGCCGACGAATCGGAGGGGATGAAACGGATCGGGACGAACGGGGGCATTGATATCCGCGCCGAGGAGCACGACAACAATGTCGAGATCCACACCGGCGGGCTGATGAGTAAGATAACCGGCGTATCGATCAAGGTCCCGCAGAACACGAGCCGGGTAGACGTGAGTACGGTCAATAACGGCAACGTCGAAGTCACCAACATCAACGGAAAGGTCGAGATCGGGGACGTCAATGGCGAGATCGTCGCCAAAGGCATATCCGGTTCCGTTGTCGCCAACACGGTGAACGGGGATATCATCGTCGTTTTCAAATCGGTGGATCCCAAGGCGGCGATGGCCTTTTCCACCCTCAACGGAAAGATCGAGCTGTCGCTGCCCGCCGATACGAAGGCCAACCTGAAGCTCAAATCCGACAACGGCGAGATCTTCTCCGATTTCGATGTCGCGGTCGACAAGGCCTCGCCAAAGGTCGTGACCAAAAATGAGGAGCACTACCACGAGATCAGGATCGATGACTGGGTATACGGCACCATCAACGGCGGCGGTCCCGAGATCATGATGCAATCCACGTTCGGCAAACTGTACATCAGAAAAGTCAAATAAGATGTTGCGCAGCTATTGGAAGACGGCCGTGCGGTCGCTGTGGAAGAACAAGACGTTTGGATTCATCAACATCTTCGGGCTGGCGGCCGGGACCTTGTGTTGTCTGTACATCCTGCTCTATGTCAGGGACCAGTACAGCTATGACGCGTACCAGCAAGACGTGCAGGACATCTACCGGGTCAACCGTATCGACCGTGGCGCCAACGGCGTGTACAATGTGGCCATCACCGCCATGCAAGTCGGCCCGGCGATGAAACGCGACCTGCCGGACGTGCGGCAGTTCACGCGCGTCATTCCTTTTATCGGCGTGGACAAGCACCTCGTCAGCTATGGGGACAAGCATCTTTGGATCAAGGACGCCTTTATCGTGGACTCGACCTTCTTCGATGTCTTCACCTACCGCGCCGTTCGCGGCGATCCGGCGACGGCACTGGACAGGCCCAACAGCGTGGTCTTGCTCAAGACGCTCGCCGACGCGCTGTTTGGCGGCGAAGACCCGGTCGGGAAGACCATCACGCTCGACAACACGATACAGCAGCAGGTCGACTATACGGTCACCGCGGTCGTGGCATCCGTCGGTAAATCCCATTTGTACGGCGAGCTGTTTGCCGCGCTGGACAGCAAGGGCATGGGCCAGAACTTCATGAATTGGGATTCGTGGGTCAGCGAGACCTTTATGTCGAACTATGTCAAACTCCGGCCGCATACCGATGTCGCCGCGCTGGAGAAAAAGCTGCCCGCGCTGGAAGAAAAATATGCCGCCGCCGAGTTGAAGAAATGGAATGTCCATGAAAAGCTGTACCTCCAGCCGATCGCGGCCATCCATACGACAGGCGGTCTTGACAACAACGGTATCGGAACGCCGGTCGACTCTACCTTTCTGTCGGTCCTCCTGCTGATCGCGGTCCTGATCCAGGTCATTGCCTGTATCAACTTTATGAACCTGGCGACGGCCCGTGCCTCACAAAGAGCGCGGGAGGTGGGGGTAAGAAAGGTGATCGGGGCCAGGCGGCGGGATCTCGTCCGGCAGTTCCTCGCGGAGTCCTTTTTGCTGGCGCTGATCGGCGTCCTGATCGCGGTGCCGGCTTTGCTGCTGGCGCTTCCCTGGCTGAACGGGATCACGCATGCGACGGTGACCCGGGCCTTTTTGGCGGATTATCACACCTGGCTGATGCTGGGGGGCATCGCGCTGTCGACGGGTCTCATCGCCGGCAGCTACCCCGCCTTTTACCTGTCCGCATTCCGGGTGATCCGGGTGCTGAAGGGGCAGCTGACCAATCATATCTCCAATGGCGGTGTCCGGAGGATCCTGGTGGTCATCCAGTTTGTGTTGTCGATCGTGCTGATCTCAGGGATCGTCGTGATCTACCGGCAGCTGCAATATATCAGGAATAAGGACCTGGGGTTCGACAAGGAGCAGCGGCTGCTGTTTACGTTTAACTCCAGTGAGTCGTTCAAGGGCCTGCCCGCGTTCCTCTCAGACCTGCGCGCGGTCGCCGGTGTAAAGGAAGTCAGCAACTCGAGCAAGCCGCTGGGTACCTATTATGTCTTTAATAACAGTTGGTCGCTACCCGGTCAGGATATCCGCGATTCGCGCAACGCCGAGTATGTCATCGCCGACCGTTATTTCGTGAAAGCCAACGGCATTCATCTGGTGTCCGGCCGCGATTTCCGGGCCGGCGATTCGGACAGGGTACTCATCAATGAGACGTTTGCCCGCCAATTGGGGCTCACCGCCGTCACGGCGCCGGGGGTGCGGTTGCATGACAGCCAGCAGCGCGAGGTGGAAATAGTGGGGGTGATGAAAGATTTTAATTTTTGGTCGCTCCACCGCGGTCTGGACGGCTTCATGGTCTGGATCAACAACCCGAGATACGGACTTTGGCCGACGGTGACCGCCCACACGAACAGCGACAATTACGGGCAATTGCTGGCGAAGATCGAACAGGTCTGGCGGAAGGACGTGCCCGGGACGCCGTTCGAATATACTTTTATGGACGAGTATGTGGGCCGCATCTATGCCGCCGACATCACCATGTCGCGCATCATCAATTCCTTTACGATCATGGCGGTCATCATCTCCTGTCTGGGCCTGTTCGGGCTTGCGGCGTTCAGCGCCGAGCAACGCGGCAAGGAGGTCAGCATCCGCAAGGTGCTTGGCGCCAGCACGGCCGGTCTGACGCGGTTGCTGTCGATCGAGCTCGTCCGTCTCGTGGGGATCGCCTTTCTCATCGCAACGCCAATCGGCTGGTGGGCCACCACCCGCTGGTTGCGGACGTTTGCCTACCGGATCACGCTCGAGTGGTGGATGTTCGCGCTTGCGGGATTACTCGCGCTTGGGCTGGCGGTCGCCACGGTGAGCTATCACGCGATCCGCGCGGCGCTGGCGAACCCGGTGAAGATGCTCAGGTCGGAGTAGGGTGGGTGGCCGCCCGGGGGCCGGGGGCGGTTGGGCTGGCGGCTGGGCTTGCGGCTGGGGTCAGTCGCGGTCTCCGTGGTCGTCGCGGTCGCGGCCAAAGAATTTGAACCCCAACTCGGCTATCCAGGCGCCGTACTTGATCCCGGAATCATAGGTGACACCCGACATATGGTAGTTCTCGCTTCCGAAGATGCCGTCTGTCCCGAATTTTGCAAACAGCATGGTGCCGCGGCGGCTTTTTGCATTGTATGCGATCGCGTACTCCATGCCGATGCCGGCCGAGTAGCCGAGGTGATAGGATTTTCCGGAGGTCGACTGGTCGTTCTGGATCAGGCTGGCGATACTGCGAAAGCTAGGGTTGACGGTAGCGGGTGCCGAATAGCTGAGCCTGCTGCCGCGCAGCGAGAGACCGGCATAGGGATAGATGTCGAACCGGCTGCTGTTGACGACGGCATAGCCAACCTGGAAGCTCAGGAAGTCGGCCACCTCGGTGCTGATCGAATTCCCGTTGGCCTTACGGGTTTGGCCGAAATCAGCAATGAAATAGTTCAAGTCAAACATGACGCCCGAGTAGGTCTTGCGGCTCAAGCCAAGACCGAAGCGCCAAAGCGGGCCGTTGAACGAACTGAAGCCGTCCTGGGCGATCGCCGCATTCAGCTTGCTGTAATCCGCGGCGGCTGCCTCGCCGAAGATCATAAAGGCGACATAGGATTTGTTGCGCGCCTGCAGCTCGTCGAGCCTGCTGGCGATAAGCCGACCCGAGTCGCTTTGTCTCGCGGCCTGTACGGCACGGCCCTCGAGGCCGGCAGAGAGATTTTGCCAATATTGAATGGAGTCGCCAACAGTGCGTTGCGCGCGCGAGGAGAGACTAAGGCCCGAAAGGGCGGCCAAAATGAGCAGGGTCCGCATAATGTTAGTTTTAACGAAAGGAAAATAGTTATGCGCTAAGATAGGGAATTCTGGTGACGGATCCCGCAACGTTTAGGGGATGGCGTTATAGTTTTTAGATCGGGACAGCCATATCATTGGCTGTTTGCGCTCACTTTCGCGGCAAATTGCTTTTGCTGGTCGCGCATGACGGCGTCGTAGCCCGCGCGATCCACAAAGGCCATGGGGTTATAGGGATCGCCGGGATGATGTTTGGCCTCCAGGTTGAACTGGCCGGCGTGGGCCGCGAGCCAGAGGTCGAAGCGGATCTTCGGCATCGTGTCCATGGTGTATGCGTAGTCATTCATGACATTGAGGTAGCCCGGCATCCGCGGGAATTTCGTCTGTGAGAGGATCGAGGGAATATTGGCGATCAGGACCCGGTAGGTCCGTGCGCCGTCCTTCACGTCGAAGAGAAAGCTGCAGGAGCCCTTCGTGTGGCCGGGATGATGCAGCATTTCGATTTGCATGCCGCCGAGCCGGATCGTGTCGTGGTCGTGGAGCAGGCGGTCCGGGTGCACCGGCTGAAACATCGGGCCCTTGCCGCCGAAGATGAAGTCCGAACTGCCGCCGTCTTCGAGGACCTCTGCGTCCCCGGCATCGATCATGACCTTTGCGCCGGTCGCGCGGCGGATCGCGGCCATCGCGCCCACGTGGTCGAAATGGGCCTGGTTGGTCAGCAGTATTTTGATGTCCCGGAATTTGAAGCCGAGGGCCGCGACGTGGCGGCGGATGAGCGTGTCGGACCCGGGAACGCCGGCGTTGATGAGGATATCTCCCTTCGGGGTGGTGATGAGGTAACAGGCAAGGTCCGCGCTTCCGACGTAGTAGAGGTTTCCCGCGATCCGGAACGGCGGGTAGTCCTGCACCCACTCCGGTTGGAAGTCAGGCAGCGGTGTGAGCTGTTGGGCGGCGGATGGGATTGCCGCGGAGACGAAGAAAATTGCGAAGAGCGCGCCGGCCGCAAGACGGGATAGTTTTGCCATAGACATGTCGTGAACGCTAAAGGTACGAAGCCTCCGCTAGTCTTTTGCCAGGATCTGGTTGACGATCCGCGCGGAGGTCTTGTGGTATTTCCTGAAATTCCCGATGATGTAAAAAGGAGCAACGTATTTGTGCGCGATATTGTCCGGCACCTCCGGGAACCTGCCCCGGTATTCCGCCTTCACGAAAAACGCATTCGAACCCGAGAACAGATTGCAGCACACCAGGAAATAGCCATTGGTCTCGAAGAGCCGGTTATAGGTGGTGAGCGAGCAACCGAAATAGTTGTCCAGGTCCTGCCAGGTGTGCCCGGGGTTGTAGTCCATCGTAAACTCCAGCGGCGGCGGGAACAGGGCGTTATACTCGACGATAAACAGGTCGGGCTTCAGCGTCCTCAGGAGCTCGCCGGTCACATGAAAATCGTTGCCGTCCAGGTCCACCGAGACGATCCGCAGCCCTCGCGGATCGGCGCCATGCGCGGCCAGGCCTTTTTCGAGCAAGGCGTATGCGTTGTCGCGGTCGACCCAGCCCTTGACATAGCTTACCTTTTTCGACCGGGTCATGTCGACCGCGAGTTCCTCGTTCCCGATCCAGACGCCCTTGTGTCCGAGGTGCGCCAGAATGATCGAGTTGCATTCGGTCCCGTTGCCCACGCCGAATTCGGCAAAGTACGCGTCGGCAGGCAGTTCCAGTCGCCTCACAATCTCGAGGGTCAGCCCGTCTTCATCATTCTGAGAGAAAATCTTCCGCCCGAAGCGGTTGAAGGGGTTCGCGGCGGACTTCTTACGGTCTTCATGCAGCATCTCCAGGTGGACATCCGTCGATAGCTCCAGCTGCTCCCTTATGAAGGCCGAGTCGGTGAAGAACCGCTTTACTGTCCGGCGCAGTTTCCCGATGTAAGACATGGATCAATATTACAAAAATAAGCGCAAAACGTAGCAGCACGCTTCTGTGTATGTTCCGCATGCTAGTGAGGCCGGAACGGCTGCTCGTTCTTGTAGGTTACCGTCTCCTTGCCCTTATCGACAGTGACTTTGAGCATCACGCAGAAAGTGACCGGGTAGCCGTTCTGCGTGGCAGGGAGCCAGGCCGGCATGTTGTCGATGCAGGTCCGGATCTCTTCCGGCGTATAGCCGGTAGAGTTGGAGTCAATGGTCAGGCAGTCAAGGTTGCCAACGCTGTCAATGACGAGCTTTAATTTGAACGAGCCGTTTTCGCTTTCGCCTTTGTCCGGCAGTGCTTTCCGGAAGTACTCGTCCAATGAGCCGGTGAAGTGCGCGCCTTTTTGCGCATAATAGAAGATGCGCCGCATGTAAACGCCGCAATTGGTTCCTGTCTGCTGGGCGCCGGCACCGGTAAAGGCGAGGATGGAGACGACCAATAGTGGTATGAGCTTTCCTGGCATGGTTGGTGGGGTGTAGGTAAAGGTAAGGAAAGGGCGTTTACTATGACTTCAATATAACAAACGAAGAGAATGAGAACTTAAGGTCGCAAAATGCGACCTTAAAGCGATCGGGTCCAGGTCAAGCGATAGTCAGGGTGCTACCAAATAAAACGGCGACATTCATTTAATAGCGTTACATTACATCCATCACTTCTTTCGCGGCAACGATTACTTTTTCAGCATAAGGTTTTTAGTAAATATTTTTAAACGTTCACTTTTTAAAATGTTAACTATGAGACTTTCTGAGTTTATTTTATTGAATGAGCAAGAAAAAAAATCGACTGTCCTACACAAGGGTGTTCTTCTCGCCAAGAGGAGTAGCTTCGAATCCATGGTATTTTTGTTTCAACTCGGTAGTTATTATGTGGAGGCGTATTGCAATCCAGCAAATAAGGCCATTGAAGAGTACAGGATGTTCGACAACATCGAGGTTTTGAGCCCTTATTTGGATGCTATACCACTCGATAACCTGCTGAACTGAGCGAGTCCTCGATCCGCTTTCTATTATCCCGTTCGTTACAACGGGATAATTTATTTGGTCATTCCGCGGGAAAGATGTATCTTTACAAGGTTAATTTGAGTTCTGCATTTGTATTGTTAATTTATCCCGCCTCACGAACAGGATTTCTTTTCTTCTACATTGTTTGCTTCTCATTTCTTTTACTTTTTAATTTTTTAGAATGAACATTTATGTTTCTAATTTGAGCTTCAACGTACAGGATGAAGACTTAAGAGAATTTTTTGCTCCCTATGGCGAAGTAACCTCCGCTAAAGTCATCATGGATAAGATGACGAACCAATCCCGCGGATTCGGCTTTATCGAGATGCCTGATGAAGCTGCTTCAAAGAAGGCGATCGCTGAACTGGATGGGGCAACCGTCGAGAACAGGACCATTAAGGTCAATGAAGCAAGGCCCAGGGAGGCTCGCCCGGCCCGCACTGATGGCGGCCGCAATTTTAACAACGCCAACAGCTACAATAAGAACAGATATTAATATTTGTTGAAATTGAATTAAGGCCCCGATCCGTCGGGGCTTTTTTATTTTGTGGAACGGGGCTTTTTTTTCGAAGGCAAAGGACGTCCAAATGTTCCCCAAGCAATAGGCCAGGCTTAGACCTGCCGGTGGCCGGCCGCATGGCGGTGGTGGCGGGTGCTCCGCCCTCGCGGCAGTAACGGCGTTCACCGCGTTTAGCCTTCCTGCCCGGCGGTGCAGCTCTGCTGCTTTACAAAATGTGCTTCTTACGGCTAGTTATGGATTTGATGGAGGCTTTAGTATTGGTGTTCAAGTGAAGGATGAGCAGTCCGGTGGAGAAGCCGATGTCTTTGATCATCCAATGCCAAAGCAAACAAACCACTTCGGGGGCGAATTGTTTTATAATGTAATCTCGGAAGATTCAATTTATTATCATGATCATCTTTCGCCGGCTGACAGTGGTCAGCCAATGTCGGCCTGCTATGGTCAATGACATCGGCGCATCTCCTGAATACGGATGACTGGCAAAGCGAGCTCCAGAAAAATCACCCGATGGGCTAAATAAAAAATATATTTGCGACCCTTAAACTGCATCTTATGGCAAAGGTAACTACATCAATAGCTATTGCGGAAGACAGGATCATCAATAAGATCTATCTCATCAGAGGCAAGAAAGTTATGTTAGACAGGGATCTGGCAGAACTATACGGGGTCGAAACCAGAGTGCTGAACGAGGCCGTCAGGCGCAATGAAAAACGGTTCCCGGAAGATTTTATGTTCCAGTTGACGGCAGAGGAGCTTAAAAACTTGATATCACAAAATGTGACATCAAGTTGGGGCAGATTGATGTTTTGGGCGCTGGTTACAAAAAATGCATGTTGCTGATCAATAATGTAAAATCTCTCAAAGTCAGGCGTCCATAGCGTCGCATAGGCAGTCATATCGACATAGAAATAAAAGCAAATCACCCAACTATGGTACTACTTGGGTGATTTTGTTTCGGGACCGCGTTTTGCGAAAAGGAGGAAGACGAGGTAGACTTTTCAGGCTTTAGCTATACCTTATACGACGCGCTTGGCCGGATCACGGAAGTAGGCCAGAAGCCGCAGACGACCGCCATGACCCAGGCGATCAGCCAGGATACGACGGACCTGGCCAGTTGGCTGAACGATGTCTGCACTACTGGCGGCGCCACCTTCAAGGCCAAAGTCGCTGGGTCAGTTTTGCGGATCTTTGACCTGCTTGGATATCCATTGGCAATTTTCCCTTAACCACAATGTATCGCTTTCCCGGGAGATTTTAGGTTCCAGTTGACTGAAAGGGAGTTTAAAAACTTGATATCACAAAATATGATCAAGTTGGGGTGGGATCCGAAAACTACCTTTAGCTTTTGGGCTGAAATTTCGACTAGCAACTTGCCGAATGAGAGAAGATACATTTTGGCGCATGACAATTCCCGACATGAACCTCCTTAATCATCCCGCGCGCGTAATACTTTTTCTCCGTCCAAAAAAAGGTATTTTAACGGTAATTTTTCAGCACTAACGCCGGCGCACACCTTGTAAGTTGACAATCAATGCCAATCTTCTGAAAAATTCATTTTCCAATTGCCGCCGCCTACATGTTAACCCTGATATCCGCAAGAAAAAATTTTCGTCCCTCTAGGAATTACCAAATAGAAACCTTTACTTAGCCCAGTCATTTCCGGTAGTCCTTCCCTTTGCCAACTGCCACCTTTTCCTGGAGCTCTAATCAATAACCATTCATCTAAACTCTCCTAGCTACCATGAAAAGCGGCTATCTGAATGTGCACAACATGTTGCACGCCCGTTTCCGGCGATCCTGCCGGTAAGTCTTTTACCAAATTAGTCATACCTCCATTTTTTCTCAGCAGCCATTTGCTGTAACCTAAGCATTTGCTTATGAAACCGGCTTTTTGCCTGGCGGCAGCGCTTTGCCTTGCCGTGACGGTATCGCGCGCTCAATCTATCGACTCCGCTGTCGACCAACTGACCAACTTTCCCTCCAAGCTGTTCCGAAAGATCAATGGCCGGGCCGCATCGATGAACCAGCAGCTCAGCCGCCAGACCACCAAATACCTCGAGCGCATGGCCCGCAAGGAGGCGAGGCTTCGGGCGCAGCTGTACAAGACTGATTCTGCAAAGGGCGCCGCGTTATTCCCAAACGACCCCCGGCAACAATATGCGGCGATGCTGGCGAAATTCCGGCAGGACAGCAGCCGCGTCTTCACCTCTATGGGACCAGAATATCTGCCCCACGTGGACTCATTGAACGGTATCCTTGGCTTTTTTAATAAATATCCCTCGCTCCTCCAGGGAGCAACCGGTCAGCAGGCGCAAGTCGCACTGGCACAGGTCCAACAGCTCCAGGCCAGGCTCCAGCAGGCGGACCTCATCAAACAATTCATCCAGACCCGGAAAGCAGAGATCCAGCAATACCTGACCGCGAGCGGCCAGTTGCCCGCCGGCGTCGGCCACGCGCTGCAGAGGTATAACCAGGAAGCCTACTACTACGCGGAGCGGGTTCGCGAGTACCGCCAGATGCTCAACGATCCGGGTAAGATGGAGCAGACAGCGCTGACCCTCCTGAACAAACTCCCTGCCTTCGCGAACTTCATGAAACAGAACGGCTTTCTCGCCGGGCTTTTTGCAGTGCCAGGCGGCTATGACGATCCGGCGGGACCGGTGGGCTTCCAGACCCGGGATCAGGTCCTGGCCATGGTGCAAAGCCAGGTCAGCCAGGGCGGCAGCGGCGGCATGGCAGCTTTGCAGAATAGCCTGAACACCGCCCAGCAGGATATCAATAGCCTGCACAACAAACTCAATTCTCTCGGTGGCGGAAGCGGAGGTATGGACATGCCCAATTTCAAACCCAATGACCAACGGACCAGGACCTTCTGGCAACGGCTGGATTATGGCACCTATTTCCAAACGACACCGGCCACCGCCCTATATCCCAGCTACAGCGACCTGGGGCTGACGCTCGCCTATAAACTCGGCCATGAAAACAGCCTCGGAGTCGGCGCGAGCTATAAACTCGGTTGGGGCCGTCCGATCCAGCACATCGCCCTGTCGAGCCAGGGGGCGGGTCTGCGGTCGTTCGTAGATATCCATTTGAAAAAGAGCTTCAGCCTGACCGGCGGATATGAACTCAACTACCTGACGCCGTTCTCCGGACTCCGCGATATTCGTGCCCTCAGCCGTTGGACGCCGAGCGGGCTGATCGGGCTGAGTAAGACCGTCTCGATGAAAAGTACCGTATTCAAAAAGACCCAGCTAAGCCTGCTGTGGGATTTTCTGAGTTATCAACAAACACCCAGGACGGAACCGATCGTGTTCCGGGTCGGATATCATTTATAGAACGTCTAACCATTTGACGATGAAACAATTAATGAGCTATTGTGCAGCGTTTTTTCTTCTAACGGCTCTCCCCGGAATGAAAGCCAACGGCCAGGGATCGCCACCCGATCCGTACATACCGTCGATTGTTCCTCCTTCTCCCGCTGCAGCGAGTCTGATGAAATTTACCGATGTACCGGTAAGCCCCTATACCGGTACGGCGGACGTAACAGTGCCGATTTACACCATTCACGCCAAGGGAATCGACGTTCCTGTAAGCGTAGCCTACCATACGGGCGGTATCCGTGCAAAGGAGGAATCCGGTCCGGTGGGGCTGGGCTGGGCATTGAACGCCGGTGGCATGATCTCCCGAACGATCATGGACCAGGACGACTTCAATGGCGACTACTTCACTAGCCTGATCCCGCAGATCACAGGGGACGTTCAGTCGCAAACTTTGACTCCGGGCCAGGACTATCTCGGAAGCGCCACTTATGCCTTTTTTTGCAACGATTCAGTGAATACTTCAAACGGTCCGGTCAATATGTATAATGCATTTGGAAGTGGAACTGTCGCAAACGACATGGAAGCCGATCAATACAGCTACAATTTTCCCGGTCACAGCGGAAAATTCATCATACGCCGCGACGGCACAGTCATGTTGCAAAAGCAGGAGAATATCCGCGTACAGTTTCAAGCCAATGGAACGTCTTTTACGATCACTGATGATCAGGGAAACACCTTTTACTTTCATGATAAAGAGTATGCAGAATCCGGGACCGGTGCCGGTGAGGCCGTCAGTTCCTGGATGTTGTCACAAATTGTCACTCAGCAAAATGATTCGATTAATTTCAATTATTTGACCGACAGCACCTGGTCATTTGTGGTAGGTGATCAAAATCAATCCTACCGTATCGGCTGTAGCGTCTCTCAGGGGTTTTTTCAGGACCAGGGCGCGGGAAACCTGTATCTCAACGTCTACTTGCAGTCGATCAATTTCAGGTCCGGCCAATTACAGTTCACCTTTGATGGCAACCGGACGGATCTGCAAAACGGGAAGAAACTGGACGCCATAAAAATTTATTCGCAAAACACCTCAGGGGTAACTTACCTCAAGGAAAATGACTTTTATTATTCATACTTCGGTACCGCAGTAAATGGAGACGCCCTCGACTACACACGCCTTCGACTCGACAGCGTCAAAGAGATGTCCGGGGGCAGCTCCAATTCACCTTACTATTTCACATACAATAATCCGTCCGATCATATCGCCAAACAAGGATATGGGATCGACCATTGGGGGTTTTATAACGGCAAAACCGGCAATAGTAATCTCATTCCTCCCTTCAGTGGGTACACAGATCCGGGCGTTTCGCAGGGCAGCGGAAATTATTATGTTTCCTTGGCAGGAGCTGTTAGGGACGCGGATTCCAATTATAATCAAGCGTTCATTTTGCAACAAGTCAAATATCCAACCGGCGGATTTACAACGTTTACTTATCAAACGAATGATTATGATCTAGCGAAATCGACTACGACTCCAACGTCATTCCCACAATATGCTGTTATACCCAGCTATCAGGTCGTCCTCAATATCAGCGCCTCAGGAACGAGCACAGGCACGGTTGACCTTCGCAATATCACCCCTTTTTCACCCCAGCCGGTAGGACAAAACCTTTCCGGCAGTTTCCCCAACTTGTCGATGAACGTGGCGTATATTTCAAATAACAATGGTCAGATGGCAACCATTCACACATCTGATCCGGTAGGAAAGCTGTATTTCACGCTTGGAAGACCTTTGGGTGGGAGTATTACTTCTGATGTAACGGACACCAAAATATCGTGCCCGATCAACTCGCCGGAATGTTCCGTGACAGATTCCATCTCGGTCGACACGGGTGCGCTATACAATTGGACTGCGTACATCGACCCTTCGATAGCATCACAAGTATCGGAGATCCATTTGCTCTTCACCTTTAACAACACCCAACAGATTGCTGCTGCACTCGGCGTTCCGCAACTGGCTGGCGGCCTTCGTGTGTCCGCAGTTACTGACTACAATTCTAATGGAACTGTCGCCAAAAAAAGAGTATACACGTATGGATATACACAAAACGTCAACGGCACCCCGGCGCCGTTTTCATATGGGAAGCTCCTTAGCATACCCTCTTATATTCGAATGGAGCCGATCAATATCTCCCCGCCTGGAAATAGCGATTATCCGACATACTGTTGGAGCCTAACACGGTTTGCGAGTAGTATGACCTCGCTTACCAGTTGCATTCAGGGCAATATTGTGGGTTATGATCAGGTCACAGAGACCACCGTCGATCCATTTACGGGCGCGGACATAGGCAAAACGGTGTACAATTATTTCAATAGCCCGGACAGCAACGCGATATACACAATGATTCGACTTCCTGGGGTATTAAGCCTTGGCAATTCATTCAATGGCCTCCTGCTTTCCAAAACGGAGTATTCTGACAACCGGCGCGCTTACAATAAGGTGCATAGCATTCAGAATTTCTACCATACGGCTAACCGAATGACAGACTGGAGCTGCAAATATTTGTGGTTAACGCCGGCATGGGCCACCATGGCTTGCGCATTCACATCCACCAGTATGCCAGGTTACGCGATTAACTTTTACCCTTCGATCAAGTCGGAACGGGTATTACTGGACTCGACCCGTGAATACACATATGACCAGCTGGATACGACCCAGTATGCACTCAACGTAAAAAGATATTACTACGACAACCCGAAACATTATCAGGCCACTCGCATCGGCGTGAATGACAGCAAAGGCGATACCCTGATCGACAAAATAAAATACGCTCAAGACTTTATCCCAATAGGACAGCAGGCGACTGGCAATATGATCCTGGATAGCATGATTGGCCGGAACATGGTGAGCGAACCCATCGAAAAGCAGGACAGCTTCTACTATGCTGGATCCTCCGCCGGATATATTACAGGCGCTCAGCTGAGTCTGTTCAAAATCGCGTCAACCCACAATACTATTATCCCGGACCGCTCCTATAAGCTCGCTATTAATTCTCCGGTCACCAACTTTCAGCCCTTCGCCCTCAGTGGCGGGTCGACCAGCCAGGACAGCCGGTATCGTCAAATGGTCTCATTCGATCAGTATGATAGCTACGGCGATATCCAACAATACACGCCCATCGATCAAAACCCGGTGACTTTTGTCTGGGACTACTTGCATACCTATCCAATTGCCCAGGTGAAGAATGCAGCGCTTGCCGACGTGGCGGCGACCAGCTTCGAGGCGGACGGCACCGGGAATTGGACCTATACCGGCAGCTCGACCGCCGACACGAGCTCCATTACGGGCAGTCTTTGTTACAACTTGGGCCAGACAGGCGGAAATATCACCAAGTCGGGACTGGCCAGCGGCACGACCTATGTGCTTTCTTACTGGACAAAGAACAGCTCACCCCTTAGCATTGCCGGCAACATCTCGGGATACCCGATCAAGGGAAAGACGATCCGCGGTTGGACCTATTATGAACACGAATTCACGGGTCAAACAGCAATTACTGTAAGTGGCACCGGGTACATCGACGAACTCCGTCTTTATCCCGCGACGGCTCAAATGACGACATACACCTATAGCCCCCTGGTCGGAACGACGAGCGCCTGCGATGTCGATAACCGGGTCACTTATTATTTCTATGACGGGTATCAACGCCTGAAATGGATCAAGGACCAGGACGGAAATATTGTAAAAACCATTCAATATCACTACGCAAACCAACACTAACCATGCTGCTGAAATATTCGAGCATTTTCCTCTTCCTCTCGCTCATCGTGCCGACGGCACTATCCGCGCAGGTTACCGTGACAGGCCCCACCTGTGTGATTCCCGGAACAGTCTATCAATATCTGATCGCGGGTCCCTGGGACAGCACGTCCACCCTTCAAGTATGCCTCATCGGCGGACAAACCGCAGATAGCAGCCAAACTTGTACCAGCAGTGGACAGCCCCGTGCGTCAGTCTTAGTAACCTGGAACGCGCCAGGCAGCGGAGTGATTCAAATCACATCGACCAAAGGCAATACTTCACTTACCATCAATGTAACCGATACTTTGAATCCGGGGAAGATCGATAGTGCCAGCAAAAGCCAATCGATCGTCTTCAATGGCGTACCTGCGACTATCACCGGCTCTGCTGCCACAGGCGGGTCTTGTTCGCCTGCTTATCGGTACCAATGGCAGCAATCCATCGATATGCTCGGTTGGCAGGACGTGGATAGCGCCACCGGCCAAAATCTGACGCTTACCCAACCGCTCCAAATGACAATTTTTGTCCGCCGAAAGGTCACGGAAACCACGTCGGGCACAGTCCAGTACTCCGACGCCGCGGTGATCGACGTAGGGGCGCCACCGCCCGGCACTACCCGCATTTCGGCACCGACGAACGTATTTCCGGAACTGGCTGTCGCCCGGCAAACTCCTAACCTCAAACTCCTGTAAATGTCCATCAACCAATATACCCCTTGCTCGGCATGGACCCGACTGGCCATTACCGTCCTGGCTTTCCTGGGTTTTCCTGCATGGAGCTTCGCTCAGTTCAGTATTACCGGCCCAACCTGCGTGGTGCCCGGGACGCAGTATACCTACACGATTGCAGGCAGTTGGACCAACAGTACAGGCATGACCTGGATCGCGAATGGCGGCACTATCAATGGTAGCGCCTCCGGTACACCGCTTCCCCAGATCCATATCACCTGGTCGACCACCACGACCGGATCGGTGCAGGTATCCACCACAAATCCGACGGGCAACGCCTCACTGAGCGTGACAGCGAACGATCCATTAACCGGGGGAACCATCAGCAATTCGTCCCAATCGATAAATTATAACACGATTCCAACAACCTTAAGTTGCTCCGCCTCCACAGGCGGCTCTTGCACACCTGCGTGGACTTACCAATGGCAAAGCAGCCCGGATAATTCCGTCTTTACCAATATCACAGGAGCGACCAACCAGAACCTCAGCTTTACGCAAAGCATCACCGCGACCACGTACTACCGCCGGATGGTCACCGAGACCAGTTCCAACAGTACCGCCTACTCCAATTCGGCTACGGTGATCGTCTACCCGCAGCTCAACGGCGGCTCTGCCAGCCCGTCGTCCCAAACCATCAACTTTGCCACGCCGCCGGCTCTGTTCTCCGTTTCCGGTGTGACCGGCGGCAGTGGGACCTACAGCTATCAATGGCAGAACTCGCCCGATAACAGCACCTGGACCAATATCAATCTGGCTACATCCAGCACGTACCAGGCACCGGCACTTGGCGCAAACACCTATTACCGCGTCGTGGTGACGAGCAACGGAGCGTCCCAGAACAGCGCCAGCGCGTATGTGCAAGTCTATCCCGCCTTGCTGGCCGGGTCCGTTTCGCCAGCTAGCACAGGCATTGGTTACAATACCAGCCCGGGACAGCTCAGCCTGACCGGTGTATCAGGTGGAAGCGGGACGTATACCTACCAATGGCAAAGCTCAACGACGTCTAGTTTCACCTCGCCGACAACCATCACCGGTGCGACACTGAGCACCTACACGCCGGGCAACCTGATCGCAACAACCTATTACCGGGCAGCGGTTACCAGTAATGGCGTGACCAATTATGCGACGTATACCACGGTAAGTGTATACCCTCCATTGAACCCGGGCACGCTGAGTCCGGCCACAACCACGGTGAACTTTGAAGGAAGCCCGGGTACCATCACGCTATCCGGCGTTAGTGGCGGATCGGGGACTTATTCGTACGATTGGCAGAGTTCCACAGACGGCGTGAACTGGACGGCCATTCCGGACGCAGGCGATACGACATTCTATATCGTGGAGGGGGTGAGCACCACGACCTATTACCGCGTCCAGGTATCCGGCGGTAGCGGCGGCACAAGTGCAACAGCCACAGTAACTGTAAGGCCTGAACTTTTTCCCGGCATCATCGGCCCTAACAATGTCTCCATTCTATCGGGTGGCACGCCGGGACTTCTGTCCGGAAACCCCGCAACCGGCGGCTCGTGCAGCGGCAGTTATGGCTATCAGTGGCAGTCCAGCACCGACGGAAGCACCTGGAATAACGTCACCAATGCGACAAACCCAACTTACTTACCGGGCGCTATTTCGGCGACAACCTATTACCGGCGTCAGGTTACCTGTGGAAGCGACATCGAGTATTCTAATGTCAGTACCATCGCTGTCGTCACCGCCTCAGACCTGAATTATATTCGTACGAGGGAAATTCACAAGGCGGGGGTGATGGATTCAGCAACTGCAGCCAGTTTGACCAGCCCATATGATGTCACTGAGGCAACCCAATACTTTGACGGACTTGGTCGCGCGAGCCAGGCCATCGCCATGCAGCAAAGCCCCTTGCAAAAGGACATGGTTTCAATCAATGACTACGATTATTTTGGCCGGGAAGCTCACCAATTCATGCCGTTTGCCGATACGTCCGGTACGGGGAACTATCACTACACGGCGTCGGTAGACCAATACAATTTTAACGCTGCAGCTTATCCCAATGAGGCGTACTACTATTCCCTGTCAGACATTGAGTCGTCACCGCTAAATCGGGTCCTGACAAATTATCCCCAGGGATCGAGCTGGGTCGGCTCCAACCGCGGCGTGAGCGGTGAGTCGATGGTCAACCGCGCGAGCGATAGTGTTCGGGTGTGGACCATCGGATACGCCGTCGGCAGTATTCCGACAACCAATTCGACCTATCCGGCCGGTAGCTTAATTAAGAGTTTGACAACCGATGAAGCCGGACATCAAGTTGTCTCTTATACCGATTTTAACGGCCACGTCGTCTTAAAGAAGGTGCAGTTGGCCAGTAGCCCCGGTACGGCGCATGTCGGATGGCTATGTACCTATTACATTTACGACGATATGGGGCTGCTGCGGTTCGTGATCCAGCCTCAGGCGGTGGTACTGATCAATAGCAACTGGTCCATTTCAAGCGGAATTGCCAGCGAGCTTTGTTTTCAGTACGACTATGACCAATGGGGCAGGATGAATATTAAAAAGGTCCCCGGCGCCGGTGAAGTTCATATGGTGTACGACGAGCGTGACCGGTTGGTGATGACACAGGATTCTTTGTTGCGGGCAGCTAATCAATGGCTGGAGACAGAATATGACGGCGAAAACCGGCCGGACTCCACCGTTCTCATGAACGATCCCACCAACGCTAAAAATTTAGCGTTCCATACCGCCGGGGCTATGTCGAGCGCGACTTATCCTTCTCTGGCGAGTTATTCCTTTACTTTGCAAACCCAGACTTACTATGACAACTACGCCTGGGTATCGGGTAGTGGAACGTCGCTGTCGGCATCAATGGCAACAACTTACACCGGAAACAGCAATGATTTTATCACAAGCTTTAACACGTCTCCGGCTTATGCTCTCGCGATGACGGCCTTCCCGATTTGCCGGGGAATGGTAACAGGTTCGCGGAAGTTGGTGCTCGGTACCAGCCAGTACCTGTATGCCGTGCCCTTTTACGACGACCATAGCAGGGTGATCCAATCCCAATCGGTCAACTATACCGGCGGTATAGACACGCTCACCACGCAATTTAATTTTACCGGGCAGCCCCTTCGAAATATGCTGAGCCATGCCAAATTAGGAAATACGGCGCAACGTCACACGGTTGTGACCAAAATGGATTACGACCAGGCCTTCCGGCTCCGCCATATCTGGAAAAACATCGACGCTGCAACGGCTGATCAACTGATCGACAGCATGCAATACAATGAAATAGGACAGCTGAACGCGAAGTATTTGGGAAATAACGTCGATAGCCTGATCTACGCCTATAACGTCCGGGGATGGCTGTCTGGGATCAATCCCAATTACGTCGCCGGAACCGCGAACCATTACTTTGGGATGGAACTGGGCTACGATAAGACAAGTTCAATAGCCGCCGGCAACACTTATGTGACACCTGAATATAATGGCAATATCGAGGGTACCGTCTGGAAATCCGCCGGAAGCGGAATTAACCGAAAATACGACTTCACGTACGATAATGTAAATCGCCTTGCCGGTGCGGCATTCTTGCAAAATACAGCCGGATCGACGTGGGATAAGGCAACCGTCGACTATTCGGTAACTGTACTTGGTTATGATGCCAATGGCAATATTCTCAACATGACGCAACAAGGTTTTGTAGTCGGGGGATCGTCGGCCATAGACAACCTGACCTACAACTATATCTCCGGAACGAACAAGCTAAGTGGCGTGACTGACGCTGCCAATAACCCTTCATCACAATTGGGCGATTTCCATTACAATACGAGCACCAAGGGATCATCCGACTACGCATATGACGGCAATGGCAATTTAACGCTGGATAACAACAAAGCCATTACAGCTATTACCTACAATTACCTAAACCTGCCGCAACTGATTCATTTCCAGGGCAAGGGCAATATCAGTTATGTGTATGATGCAGCCGGCGTCAAGCTGGCGAAGGTCACAATAGATACCCCAGCCAACCATTCAGTTCGGACGCTATATCTCGACGGCATGGTCTACCAGCAAACCGGCACCTTGGCCAATCCGGGTGGCGTCACCGATACGTTGCAGTTTATTGGCCATGAGGAGGGCCGTGCAAGGTGGGCGTACCATACGTACATCAATGGGACAAAGGCGTATAGGATGGAGTATGATTTCTTCGAAAAGGATCACTTGGGAAACACTCGCATGGTTCTTACCCAGGAACGGGATACCACCAATTATCTGGCGAGCATGGAGTTCCAATACAGGTCGACCGAATCAAAGCTATTCGGAAACATTGCCGCCACCAGCGCCGCCTGGACATCCATGCCCAACTACCAGAATATTCCCAATAATATCAGATTCGGAACCACCAGTCCCAATGACAGCGTGTCGAAGGTCGATTACAACGGGACAACGGGCCAAACAACGGGGCCAAGCTTACTGCTGAAGGTCATGAGCGGAGATACGGTTACTCTTGGCGTACAATGCTACTATGCCAGTAACTCGATTACTACGACAAACAGTTCGTTCAACTCCGTGTTGAATTCAATGGCGGCAGGGATCGTCGGTACACCAACCGGCGCGGCGGAGGGTACACTATCGGGATATACGGCGAGCAGTAGCCCCGTGTATTCCGCAATTACCAGCTTTCTTTCATCAAAGGACCCGGCACCGCCCTCGGGATACCCGAAGGCCTATTTGAATTGGATCCTCTTAGATGACCAGTTTAACTATGTCAGTTCATCCAGCGGTTCAGTCGCCGCGGCCAGTAGTACCTATCCGGCGGGACAAATGAATGCGGTTGCACCAGGCAGCCCTGTAGTAATGCCCAGAAATGGTTATCTTTATGTTTGGGTGAGCAATGAGACGCAGGGATGGGATGTGTTCTTTGATAATTTTTCAGTGCAGTATAAGCAGGGGCCAGTGCTTGAGGAAAATCACTATTATCCGTTCGGGCTCTCCATGAGCGGGATATCGGATAAGGCTATCAAAACCAACTATTCAGAAAATAAGTACCGGTATAATAGCGGGAATGAGCTTCAAAATAAAGAGTTCAGTGACGGGAGCGGATTAGAAACCTATGATGCCACGCATCGGATGTATGATCCACAAATAGGAAGATTTTGGCGGATTGATCGTTTTGCCGAGATTACTCACTCTTATTCTCCATATGCTTTTGTTTTGGACAACCCCGTTTTGTTTAATGATCCATTAGGAGATACGACTACTTTGCCAACAGCTTATGTTACGGCTGCGAAACCCGGTAGTTTGACCTATGGACTGAATCACTACGATTTTGCTCAAACGGATGCCTGGGTAGATTTCATGTTACAGCATGGGCATGCTCCATCGCAAATAAATAGCTGGGCGCTGTCGAACGATCTCCTAAATGACGATACGCGAAGGTGGATATTGAACGGAACAACGGCTGCTTCTATAAAATATAGAAAGTCTATGGCTGCATCCTGGAAGGCCCAGGGGAAATTGTATAAATTATTTTTATTATCGTCGCTTACAGTAGTGGGGGGAGAAATAGTTGGGGTTGTTTCTGAAGGTGGGGAGGGATCGGCTGCTGCTGATGAAGCAGTCGATGCAACGGAAGGGACGGAAGCGGCAGAAACCTCTATTAATAGTGCGGAAGACATACTTAATGATGTTAAGTTGGATGGCAAAGTGCTAAAGAATGGCGAACTGCAAGGTGAGATTGAAGGCAATCCTGCCGACATCGAGAGTTCTGTTGCAAAAGATGCAACACAGGTTGGTAAGGGGCAGTATAAGTTAAATGATGGAACGACGGTAAAGTTTTATCAATCAACAAAAGGCGGTGGGCAATCTATGCAAATAAATACCGGGGATGTTATTTATAAAGTAAGGATTAAATAGAGTATAACATGACGGTTAAATTTTGGGGTCAGCATGAGATCAGAGAAGAATATCAAGCCATTTTTTGGTATATATTCTTGGTTGAAGACACTTTAGGAGAATCAGTTGATCTTATCAATGAATTTATTCACTCCAATTATTTTACAGATTTCTGTTTGCCTTTCATCGTAAAGAAATACACAGGAGAGAACGATCGGTTTTTACAAAGAGCATTTAATCGGGATGTTCTTGACCTATCATTTTTCAGATCTTTCAATAAGAAGGAATTGAAAAACTTCTTCGAAGAATATGCCGGGTCTGCTAGTTGGGGTGATGACAGAAATGCCTTTGTAACTCTCATTAAGAGGTTTAACGACATTTTTAACAGTGAAGTGGGCGATCAATTTTTTCTTATAAGTAAAGAGTGGTTTACTAGCGGCGACAAGATTTTGAATGCAGATAGTGAATTTTATATTTATTATTTTTTGATTGTTTGGTTTGAAACAGACAAGAAAGTGATAAATATTTGCGAATTGAATTATGACTGATCAACTTCTAAGTTAATTATCAAGAAAAGATATGGTCATGAGATTAGCGAAGCGACCTGACATAAGGTCTTACTCATACACCTCCCTTCGATGCCCGATGGTAATCACGGTAACAATCAGCCGACCGTCATCGATCTCATAGATGGCGCGGTAGTCGCCGATCCGGATGCGCCAGGCGTCGCGGCCTCGTAGTTTCTTGCACCCGGGCGGCCGGGGACCATGCCCGAGTTCCAGTAATTTATCTTCGATGCGGGAGGCAATGGCATTAGGCAGCTTGCTCAGCTGCTTTTGAGCGGAGGGAAGGATGAGAACGGTGTACTCAGGCTTTTTGCCTTTTGCGTCTTTCTCGGATGGCATCGCGCAGGGGGATGGGGGTTTCTTTCTTGGCTTTGGCTTTATCGTAGGCACGGATATCCTTGAGCTCCTCCAGTTCGTCCAGGAGGCGCTGGTAGAGCTTGATGGGAAGAACGGCCGATATCTTGTTTCCCTTGTCGTCGGTGATAAAAGTAGTGGTGGACATACCAGGCAAATTTACGGGTTAATGGGTATAGGCTTTACGCGCCTTTGCATCCCGGATATAGGTATCGATCAGATCGAAGAGGGTTTTTTTCTTATCGTCTTCGAGATGTTCCAGGTCCCGGAAACGCTGCAGGGTCTTTTTGTCGAAGTCCCGGTACAGGCCTTCCCCCACCAGTTGATCGAGGGACACGTCCAGGGCATCGGCGATCTTTTTGGCGGCATCGATGGAGGGAGTGGCTTCCCCTCGCTCATATTTACCGATCATGACCCGGGAGACGCCGCTTTTAATGGCCAGGTCGCCCTGATTCAACCCCTTTTTCTCTCTCAGTTCGGTGATGATTTTACCCGTATTCATATCTGAAAAGTGGTTTTAGACTGCTATTTTTAACGGTTTTGCCCAAAATTAGTTAACTATTGGGGATAAAATAAATCATCGGATAGGGTACAATTGGTAACAATGGGATATTTTTGTATCTGATCAGCGACGGAAAACAAAAATTATCCACATGGAGATATCCGAGATCAAGCGGCAACTGCCGATCAGCCAGGTGCTCGAGCACTACGGCCTAAAACCGGACAGAAACGACCGGCTGCACTGCCCCTTCCACCCGGACAAGACACCAAGCCTGCAGATCTACCCCAAGACGGGTGCGTACTGTTGCTTCAGCAGCCACTGCACGGCAGGAACGGGGGACGTGATCGAGTTCATCGAGCGGATGGAAAAATGCACGAAGCATGAAGCGCTGGTGAAGGCGACAGCTTTATGTGGAGGTGGTTCGAGTCCCCTCAGTTCCACAACACCCATACCGGCGGCAAAGTTGTTCATGGAAACAGAAGGTGAGTTGGAAAAGCAGGCTGTCCTGGGGAAGGTCTTTGGTTATTGCAAGCGGGCGCTGCCCTTGACAAAAAAGGCCGTGGATTACCTCGAGGGCCGGGGTATTGATTATACCCACCACGAGACCGGTTACAACTCAGGCGGCCTGCACGGCGAGAGCAAGAACCACCACCTGGTCGCCGGCATGGAAAGATGCGGCCTGCTGAAACGCCGCCCGGCCGGGGGCTATAGTGTGTGGGCAAAGGACTGCATCCTCTTCCCCTTGCGAAATAAAGAACATAAAATAGTCAGTCTCTACGGCCGCAGTATCACGAACGACACCGACCAGCGGCATTTTTATCTCTCGGGCAGGGAGGGGCTGTATCCCGGTTACCCCAAGCCGGAGGCCGTGCGGCTGATCCTTACGGAAAGCGTGATCGATGCGGTATCCCTGCTCCAACAGCACCAGCTCTCGATCCAGTACGAAGTGCTGGCGCTCTATGGTACGAACGGGCTGACGGAGGAACATCTACAGGCGATCCTCGGGCTCCAACACCTGCAAGAAATCATCTTTATGCTCAATGGTGATGAGGCCGGCCGGGCGGCGACGAATAAACATGCTGCTGCATTACACGCCCTGCTGCCGGATGTAACCCTCACCACGGTTCCCGTGCCGGAGGGCGAAGACGTCAATAGTCTTTTGCAAACGCATGCCGATCCGCGGGTGCTCGTGGACCTGGTCGGAGGGCGAACGGATTTTTCTTTTTCAATTGAACCTTCTATATCTATCGAACCCGTACAACCGAAAACCGCCGGCGCAGCCATCACACCGCCGACCGCTGCGGCCAGGCTCATCACGGCCAACCCCGAGCTCCTGGTCTATGACATGGGCGAGCTTTTGATCACGGTACTGGGCGGCATTAAGCTCACGGGGCTGGACCGGATGAAGGTGACGCTGAAAATAGAACATAAAGCCACGGGCGGGCTGCCGGTGCGCCATCACCTGGACCTGTACAATCATCCGCATACTGAGCAGCTCGTGAGCAAGATCGCCGGCAGCCTGGATATGCCGGTACAGCAGGCGACCCTCGCGATCGCTGCCTTGACCAGTGAGCTCGAAGGCTATCGCGCCAAACGTCTCGAACTGATGCAGCCGCGGACAGAGGAACGGATACCACTCAGTCCAGCCGAACGCCAGGCGGCGATCCAGTACCTCAAGCAGGCCAACCTCCTGGAACGCACGGGCGAGGATATCGGCCGCTCGGGGATCGTGGGTGAAGAAACCAACCGGCTGATCGCCTGGCTGGTCTACAGCAGCCGGAAGCTCCCCGTCCCCCTGCACCTGCTTTTTCTCGGATCGAGCGGCTCGGGCAAGACCTACTTGCAGGAAAGGGTCTCGGAACTGATCCCGCCGGAAGATAAGATAATGCTGGTGGTATGGCCCAAGGCTTCTGATATTACAGGCAAAGGCGTGGCTTCATGTAAAAGACCAGAGGCAAAGGTATGCCTGAGCGCATGGGGGCCGTGCCTTCGGTTGCGCAAATCAATACCCGATCGCTTCAAATAAAACTGAACGGCGTTTGCCATGTCATGCGGGGAGATCTTATCGTAAGGACACACCAACTGAAGAAAGCAGTGTCTTTCACTGGACTGGGGCCTGCCATATTTTAAGTAATCGATGATGGCATTGCCCACCTCTGACAGGATGGGGAGGGTGATGCTCTTTCCAGTTTTCTTCTGATCAAAGGTAAACTCATGGGTACTCCAGGAGATATTTTCAAATTTAAGGTTGGCAACGTCGGACGATCTGAACCCAAACTTTAGTGCCAATAAGAACATGGCATAGTCCCTTTTGCCTTTGGGATTGCCCCTGTCAATGGCGCGTAAAAACTGTTCGATTTCTTCTTTTGAGAAGGTATAATGGACCCATAAAATAGGACAGGGTGTTACGCTTTAAAAATCACCTTAAATTTGTCAAATTATGGGAACAACGAGAAGGAAATTCACATCCGAATTTAAAAACAAAGTAGTCCTGGAAGCGCTCAAGGAGCGTAACACGATCCAGGAGCTGGCGACGAAGTATGAAATACACCCGCAGCAGATCACCGACTGGAAGCGGCAATTTCTGGATAATAGCGAGGCGGCTTTTGAGCGACCCGGGGCTGAGGATGGCAGGGCGAGCGAAAAGGACAAGCTCATAGAACAGCTGTTTGCGCAGATCGGCCAATTGAAGGTTGAGAATGACTTTTTGAAAAAAAAATTGCGGTAGACACCAGCGTGCAGGAGCGCCGGGAGATGGTAGAGCGCAAGCACGGTCAGCTCAGTATTGTTCAGCAATGCATTTTGCTGTCAATACATCGAAGTGGTCTGTATTATAAGCCCTGCGGGGAGAGTTCTTTGAACGAGCATTTGATGCGGCGGATTGACGAGCATTTTTTGAAATACCCCTTTAAGGGGACGCGGAAAATGACCAAATGGCTGAATGAGGAAGGGTTTGGGGTAAACCGCAAGCGGATCCAAAATTTGTATGTCAAGATGGGTCTGCAGGCGATATATCCTAAGCCGGACCTGAGTAAGCCGGAGAAGGGGAAATATAAATATCCGTATCTGCTCAGGGGCCGAACGATCAGCCGGGCTAATGAAGCCTGGGCCATCGACATCACGTACATTCCCATGGCAAAGGGGTTTATGTACCTGGTGGCGATCATTGACCTATACAGCCGCTATGTGGTTAACTGGAGCATCAGCAACACGATGGAGGCCAGTTGGGTCGTTGGCGTTGTCAAAGGGGCTATCGAACGGTATGGGCCTCCGGCAATCCTGAACAGCGATCAGGGCAGCCAATTTACCAGTGACGAGTACATAGAACTGTTGAAGCGGTTTGGCATACAGATCAGCATGGATGGTAAAGGCAGGGCCACGGACAATATTTTTATTGAGCGGCTATGGCGCAGTTTGAAATATGAGTATGTATATCTGCGTCCTGCCGACGATGGACTTCAGCTCTACCAGGGACTTCAGGAATGGTTCCGATTCTACAATCATGAACGGCATCATCAAACGCTCGACTACCGTAAACCGGCGCAATTGTATCGGCAGGCCGCATGAGTTATCCACATATTCACGTGGATACTAAAAAGAAAAAAGAAGCAAAAAAGAAAAGGTAGTAGTAGTAATAATTGTAAATCAAGTTAAAACAGCCATTTGTCCTGTCCTACGGACAGGGTCCACTTAAGTGGAAGGCAACTGGGCCTGTTGCCTGTAGTTGTCGGACGGTATTGCTTTCGAGTAATCTTTACTGGCCATCCCATTTTCATATAAGTAAAGGGCATATTTCCTTACAATATATATCGCTACGTGCCGTGCGGCTGGCTTTGAAGGATCAAGTTGGGTGATAAATTGTAAAAGCTCTGCCTGGGTTATCCTGCTGACCGATCTTATTCCTCGATCTTTTAAAAAGAAGAGGAACGAGTGTAGGTAGATGTAATAGGCATTCAGTGTATTAAGCGATAGACCAAAAAGCTTTTTTCGAAAATCAATAAAAGTCTGCATCGTTTTTCCCACAGCACCACTAAACTGTTTTGGCGGCTTTCTTCTCATTCCAAGAACAACTCTACCGGTGGTTTGAAAATCATGGAGGGCTTCGATTTTGCTGACGAAGTGTTGTTTGTTGAGTGGCAGCTCCTCGTACCTGTAAGGACCAAGTTCCGATACAAGGAAGGCCTCACCGATTTTTGTGGTGTAAATTTTGAACTTACGTGACGCCATGTAAGTCTTTAATTTCTCCCAAGCGATTAGGTATTTCCTGATGGTGCCCTCTGAGCGGCGTATGCTTCGTAAATAGTGGTGAAAGTCTTCTGTTAGCTCATCGATGGTTTGTTTTTTAAGTTCCATTGCAATGCTTTTAAAGTTGGGCAGACACTATTGTCTACTTTAATTTAAAAACATAATGTAAAACAGCTGTGAAGGGCGCCATTGATAAACAACGGATTGAACGAGCGGCTTTACATAATCATATGCTTTGCATAACCCACATTATGTAAAGCTTTACATAATGTGGGAAAGAGCTTCCTTGCTTCGACCCTCGGGCATCAGGCCTGCCTGCTGGGCTATCGTACACTCTACTTCAACGCCCAAAAGCTGTTCTCCAAACTCAAAATGCTGAAAGCCGACGGATCGTACGGCCGGGAGGTCGACAAGATTGAACGCTATGACCTGCTTATCCTGGACGACTTTGGCTTACAGGCCCTGGACAATACCGCCAGGATGATCCTGCTGGAGATCGTCGAGGACCGCCACGGTCGGAAATCGACCATCATTAGTTCGCAGCTCCCGGTTGCCAAATGGTATGAAATCATCGGAGACAGCACCCTGGCCGATGCCATTCTTGACCGGATGGTCCATACCGCTCACCGGATCGAACTTAAAGGGGAATCGCTTAGAAAGAAATAGAACCTTATTTTTGTACGACCAGCTCTTTAACAGATTACACAACAGACCATCATCCTCAGGTGGTCAATATCGCGAGACCGGTGGTCACCTTGGCAGGAATTTACAATACGGCACCTAAACCCAGCGGTTTGTCGCTTAACACCCCTGAATCGCACAGCCCTGGTTTTATAGTTGATCGTAGCGGAACTGCTTTTCCTGTTCCAAAAGGGGCTACTGGTCCCGAGCCAAACTTTAATGGAGCTGGAAGGCAAACAGGTGTTAAATTTGTTAATGGTAGTGGCGGCACAAATGGCCAAGTAACAACGATGCGCCTGATGGACCCGACCCCTCCTCGGGGCGCGTCGCCAGGGTATCCGAATGGATATGTAAAATATATGAACGCTAATGGCCAGGGCGTAGATCCTTACAGCGGCAGAACGCTTCCGAACAGTCAAAATCATTTTCCGATCAATCATTAATATGAACATAGAAGTTGGGCCTTTAAAATTGTTGATCGAAAGAACGGTAATAGACGTTGGTACTGAAATTGCAACTACTGCCCCATTAATGGATAATGACCCTGAGAAAATCCTTTTTGAAACCCCATTACGAATAAATTTTGGTCATTACATGCTTCTATTATACAATAAGTGGAAATTCATTAGTGAAACTCCAAGACATCTTGACGACCTAAAGGGTCAAAAGCTGGAGAGCGTTCAGGCAGTTTCCGAGACATTGGAACTTCGGTTTAGTTCAGGTGATCTCATACAACTTGATACGAGTGATAATGGCTTCATCGGACCTGAAGCGTTAGAGCTTCTCGGGCCTGACAATTTTTCAGTTGTTTGGAACTAGTTTCGGATCAACTCTTTCGACCAATATTACCTTTACCCAAGTGACTCTTGACACGTATTGAAGACGCGGCGGATATTGAGGCGCAACGGCGCAACGAGATTTTCTCCAGCTCCAGTAAATGTGGTCAGATGGCGCAAAGGCAGTCAGTTTGTCGCCTAGCAGATCATTGATTGACGGCACCAGCACAGTAAGAGGTTCCCCTTCCTGCTTTACGAAAGCAGAATCCACGGGCAAGGGTACCATGACGCCGTATTTTGGCTCCTCGAATAGGATATCCAGTAAAATATATTCCTCTGGCAATGTGGTCTTGTATAAAGGTTCGTAGTAGAACTTGTAGTGGGCCTTGCTGATGGCGTAACCCGGGGCCCGTTCTTGCTCCTCTACCCGGATAAACCCTTGTTCCTGGGCCACCTTTTCAAATATGGGCGGAAAGTCATCTCTTTCCGGAATAATGACATCGATGTCGATCGACAGCCGTCTGGAAGAATTCATATGTAACATCAGAGCGGTTCCTCCCTTAAAGACAAAAGAGACATTGCTTTTGAGCAGACCTTCAAGCAAAAGTAGCGCCCTGATTACCTTTTCAACCAGGATCGGATCTGCCCCGTTATTGTTTTTAGACGCCTGAGGGATCCAGTCAAGGGTGAGTGTATTTTTTGAGATCACTGGGGTTAAATCGTTTTTTGGTGAAATTGTTTTTTTCCAGAAAAGCTTGCAACTCTTCCCGCTGACCTTTCCGGCTTGCATAACGCAGCAGCTTGTTCAGATTCACAGAATAGCTGTTCCATGCATTGACGCAGATGCGTCGGAGTTCCTCGCCACGCAGGTAGTCAAATTCATTGTCGGTGAACAAATCAACCAGCATCTTTTCGATGGTAACCGTCGGGACCGTTGAAGAAACCTGTATGGGCGCCTCCGAAATGAGATGCCGTACAATGATATTGCGGCCGCCGGTCAGGATGTACCGGTCCATGGTTGTTGCATCGGGTTTCAGCCAGACGTATGGATAGCGTTCTTTCAGAAAATCAAAAATCGCTTGTGCAGCGTCTTTTTCCACATCGACCAGGATGAATTTGGAAAAGGACAGATGTTGTTGAAAGCCTCTGAGCATCTCGCTTTCCCATATACAATATTTTATATATGGAAAGGCGGCCTTGATTTTCCCGCTCAGGTTCACTAGAGCAGGTCGAACGGTCAGGTTAAAGGGGATGCCCGATCCGATGATAAACTTGCCCCTTCCCGTTCTTTCGAGCATCCCCGTTTTGACAAGTTCATACACTCTCCAGTTGACGGTTGACGCGGGAACATCCGGCTGAAACCTTCGGTAAAAGGCGAGGATATCCGCTGTCGTAAATTCGATATTTACGCCAAATGTTTCCTTTAATTCATCAATATGGAGGTCGCTTGTTGCCAATTATTTGGTATAAAGTTACCCAATTATTGGCAATAATTGGCGATAGTGCCGATAATTTGCCAAATTTATCATTCAAATTAATGGCAAAATTCGTCAATTTTGCCGATAATTTAGCTTTGAATGGCCGGAAGCAGGTCATCTCCGGCAACACGGTCTCCTTCAGCAGCCGGCGCCACCGGTGGCAGCTGCGCCCCGAACTACACCTACACCTGGCAGGTGCAAAGCGGCAGCAATTGGGTCACCGCGGGTGGCAGCGGCGGCGCCGCCAGCTTTACCACCACCGCACTGACTACCGGCACCTATGTGTACCGCCAGGAGGCGGCTTGCGGATCGACCGTCGTGGCCTCCAACACGATCACGATCACCGTCTATCCACCCGTCTCACCCGGCATCCTCAGCCCCGGTAACGCGTCCATTCTGTACTTCACCAGCCCGGGACTCCTCACAAGCACCGCGGCGAGCGGTGGCAATGGGACCATCACCTGCCAATTCCAATCGTCAATCGATAACATCAATTGGTCTTCGATCAGCACCGGCAGCCTGACTTATACCCCAGGCCGGCTGACCTCCAACATGTACTACCGCGTCCTGTTCACCAGCATGGGCTTTTCCACCCCTGGCAACACCTGCGCTGTTACCCTTTACCAGATCCTGCCCGGTTCTGTCAACACACCAACTACCCAAACTCAACCCTCCGCCGGTACCGCCTCCGTCGATGCCCTGCCTCCCGGCTATACCAGCAGCTCAATGATTAATTTTACCCGGACTTGGGAAGCCGAGGGCCCCTTTACCTCAGAGGCACTTGTGGACTCGCCGCAACGGACCGTCTCGCAAGTGAAGCAGATGACGGTGTATCTTGACGGACTTGGCAGACCCATAGAAACGGTGGCGAAGGGAATCAGCCCCATGGGCTTCGATATGGTGACACCAAATGTATACGACCTCTTTGATCGGGAAAGCACGAAATATTTGCCCTATGTGTCCTCGGGGACAGATGGAAGTTTCCGAAGCAATCCCTGGCAAGAAGACAGCTTGTTTTCGACTGGCTTTTATCGTGGAGAAAACTATTTCTACAGCAAAGATTATTTCGAGAATTCCGATCTCGACAGAGTTGTTCAACACTATGACCAGGGAAATAGTTGGATAGGTAGCTTAATAGGCTTCAGTTCCAACTATTTACTCAATAACTTATCTGATAGTGTAGTCGTCTGGAATGTCGGGTTTGCCGGGGACAGCACTCCGACGAGCTCAGGCTATTTCGCCGCTGGTGAATTATCAAAGACAATTACAGTAGATGAAAGGGGATATCAGACAATTCAGTTCAAAGATAAATTGGGGCTTTTAGTATTGAAAAAGGTACAGTCTTCCATATCGATTAGTTCCGGATATTCTGGTTGGCTCTCTACGTATTATATATACGACGACCTTGTAAATCTAAGATATGTAATCCAGCCGCAAGGGGTGCTGGAATTATTAGCGGCGAATTGGCGATTTGACGCTCCGATATGGGGCAGCTCATCAATTGGCCGGCAACAAGCATTTTGCTACCAATATGATGAAAAATCAAGGATGATTATAAAGCGGGCGCCGGGCATTGGAACGTCCTGGATGGTCTACGATATACGAAATCGGGCAGTAATGAGCCAGGACAGCGTCCAGCGAGTGAATAGCCAATGGTTGTATAGTCAATATGATGGCCTCAACCGCCCAACGGTTACCGGTGTTTGGACAACAACTGGCACTCTCAGTTATTTTCAGTCCTTGGCAGGTAGCGTTTTTAACTATCCTGCCCCAAGCTCAGGGAATATTGTACTTACGCAAACATATTATGACAACTACAATTGGGTAACCAACAGCGGTAGCGGCTTAAGCAGTGCTTTTATCGGCACCTATGCCACAAACCAAAACTATTTTTATCTTCAGGACGATAATAATTTTCCATTTCCACGCGCGTTAACGGCCAGCAGCCAAACTGTTGGACTGGTTACCGGAAAAGCAACTAGTGTAGTCGGGGCTGCCAATTATTTATATGATGTTAGCTTCTATGATGATCATTACCGTCCAATTCAAATCCAATCAACGAATTTTTCTGGCGGAAGGGACACTTTAACGACTCAATACGATTTCGCTGGAAGAGCTCTTCGTGTGCTGGAAGGACACGGGAAAAATGGACAAAATAGTCTAAGCTATAGCGTTCTAACTAAGACATTCTACGACCCAGCTGGACGGGTACGCGCTGTCAGTTCAAAAGTCGGGAACAGCACCGAAGATACCTTAGCAGTCAATCAGTATGATGAATTAGGGCGTCTGGTATTGAAAAAATTGGGTCAGGCACGAGTTGGCCTGACTAATTTCAGCTATACGACTAATCCGATCGATTCACTGCGATATAACTACAATATCCGCGGTTGGCTTTCCGGTATAAACAAAGATTTTTCAAACTCTGTAAATGGAGCCGTCAATTGGTTCGGAATGGAAGTTGACTATGATTTTGGGTTTAACCAATCACAGCTAAATGGAAATGTTTCAGGTATCAAGTGGCGGAACAATAGCGACGGTGCTCAGAGAGCCTATGGCTTCGCTTATGATGGAGTGAGCCGTCTCCTTAAAGCAGATTTTGTCCAAAATTCAACCTCGGGATGGAATACTAGCGCCGGCATAGATTTCGGCGTACGAAATCTTAGCTATGATGCCAATGGTAACATTCTTTCCCTGACCCAAAAGGGCGTAAAGTTGAACACTTCACAGATTATTGATAGCCTTACCTACGGTTATAATGCCGGAAGCAATCAATTGAATTACGTCACCGATCAGGCGAATGATACGTCCGCCCACCTGGGAGACTTCACTGAGTATGTCAACAATACAAGTCAGGACTACTCATACGATGGCAACGGCAACCTCGTAACGGACAATAATAAGCAAATATCAAGTATCCATTACAATTTGCTAAACCTTCCCGACAGCATAGCCTTTGTAGGAAAGGGATATATTAAATACATCTATAGCGCAGACGGTTCAAAAATGCAGAAAATTGTGATCGACAATACGATCAACAAGAAAACAGTAACCACTTATTTGAGCAGCTTTGTCTATCAATATACAGCATCTCCCTCGACGGGATCCGGTTCGGACACGTTGCAGTATATTCTTCAACCTGAAGGACGGATCCGGCCTCAGACCGTAGCGAAGAGCGATACAATGAACTACGATTTCTTTGAAAAGGATCATCTTGGAAATACAAGGGTCGTATTGACTGATCAGAAAGAGCAGGACTCCTATCCTGCCGCAACCTTAGAAAATAACTCACAGGCATACCAGACTGAAGAGGCATACTATACAATTAACTCGGCCGATACCATAAGCACCAGCCGAATACCGTCCTGGTCATCCACCTCCGGCAACAATTACCCTAACAATAACGGCAATCCGCCTTACAACAACGACCCCTACGCTAATACGTCAGCAACCAGTGCTATCGTCTATCATCTTAACGGCGCGACGGGAGACAAATCGGGCCTCGGAATAACGCTCAAGGTAATGGCAGGTGACCAGGTCTCCATCTTTGCTAAATCATTCTGGCATAACAATACGGGGTCTAATCCGGTTAACAATTACCTGCTAAGCAGTGTCGTTAATAGTTTTATTGCAGCATTTGCCGGTACACCAACGGTCGCTGCCGAACACGGTGCGACCGCAACAGCCCTTGAAGGGTCGACTCTCACCAGCAGCGGAGTTGCGAGTTGGCTTCAAAATGGCGTGCCGAATCCTTCGCAGGCAACTGTTCCGCGCGCTTATGTCAACTGGATACTCTTCAACGACCAATTTGTCCCCGTCGCGTCCAATTGCGGCTTTGATTTAGTAAGTGTTTCCCCTGACGTCGTTAAGTCGCATACTCCTGTTGTCAATATTGGCACAAGCGGATATTTATATGTATATTGTAGTAACGAGAGTAATGTGGACGTTTACTTTGATAATTTACAAGTCATGCAGACTCGCGGACCATTACTGGAAACCACCGACTATT
>DATNBP010000179.1:0-11085 GCA_035572015.1 Puia sp.
ACACCCAGGGGGTTCCTGTTGAAATATGGGAAAAGCCCCAACGCACAAGACCCGGGCTTCGCATTTCCCACATTCCAACAGGACGAAGAAAATACATGGGATTCTTTATTCAAAACCGCTACAAAGTAGGGGAAGCTTTCATTCTCAGTTTCGAAGTGATTGATTGCTAATGCTGTTCCGCCAATAAAAGGCTGGGCCGTTATTTTCTTGAACGGTCAAGCATTATTTGCTACTTTTGTGACTATGGCAAAGAAACCCGCACGTCCACGTGACAGCAACCAGCTCGGCAAAACAATAGTGGACCTGGCTACTGGGGGCGCTGATCCGGCACCGGCTGAAGAAACGGGCAAAAACCCCGCTGCGGTCGCGCTTGGAAGGCTTGGCGGCTTGAAAGGCGGCAAGGCGAGGGCTGAATCCCTCACGGCTAAAAAGCGGAAAGAAATCGCAAAGAAAGCGGCGGCGGCAAGGTGGAAGAAATAACATCAATAACTATTCTTCGATCGAGCTCTTTTGGTCGTTTTAGCCGGCGGTTTTTCAACTCTATTCACAGTTGCCTTACCTAAGATATTTCCCGCCTCATCCGTTTTAATAACCTCCTTTTCCTCTCCAAACATATACGCGAAGTAGAATCTTGCAATGTCAGTCGGGTTTATCAGTGGCATTATCACTTCCTGCCAAACAGTTCCAGATAGTGATTGCGCTAATATTGCACGTGTATGAGAAATAGATAATGATACAATAGTAACTATTGTATCCTGTGGTAGGATTAAGGTTCCGGTTTCGTCGAAACAATCCGTTAAATTCAAAATTTCAAACCGAGTTTCCACCTTGACATCAACAAGAATTTCATCTAAAGGTCTGTCTTCGTAATGGTAGTATGCTCTTATAAGTAATCCAACGCTGTTTGATTCAAGGTGAAATCCAAGCATTGGAATTAATTCCAGTTTGACAAGCTTTGACGGATCGGGTATATGTAGCCGCTCATTTATGAAAAAAAACGTTTCCTTTATTCTTTTAACCCGAATAGCAAGGATCGGTGAATTATTCTCTTCTTTTGTCTTACCCTCTTTCCCCTTTACTTTTGTCATATTCGTTATGCAGGTATTGCTTGTTTGAATTTATAAAATTGGCCACCTTCAATAAGGTACATGCCGGAATCCTGCGGGCTATTTTGCACCGTATAAGACACTGGAAGACTTTTAGCTCGAGGAACAGCTTTAATCTCAAATAAGATATCCAACTCTCTTTTAATTTTTGCAAGTGTTAAGAAATTTAGAGGCTTTTTGCTTCTGAAAACTTGAGTTAAATAACTTGGAGTAATATCTATTTTCTCAGCCAAATCTTTCCGTGACATTTTCTTCTCATCTTGTACGCGCTCAATTTCACTCAGAAATGCTGCCATTAGCATCAGCGAATCATGCTTTTCCTCTACCGATTTTTCCCTCGGCTTAAAGAGATCTTCAAAGCTCGTTTTTATGTCCTTATGGCTTGTGTGTGTACTCATAACCCGAAATTGCTTTAAGTAACGGTATGTTTTTATTGTCGTTTTTCTGGCTTTTTTTACTGAATAGCTTAGCGCAAATAATAAAAAATTCTCCCTCCTGATTAGACATCTCTTGGCAGTAAATTCTGGTATTCGCCGAATCGAAAAACCTCATGGCTGATACTTGGTATTTTCCTTCGGCGTATTCTCGCTTGAATGCATCGTAAATAAAATTGTTTAGCGTTAAGATTCGTTCTGCGATCTTGAGGAAGTCATCATTATTTGCATAGAAAAATTCCCTAATCTCCTTACTATTATTCGAATGGATATCGATACATAGCCTTCTTTTTAAAGGTGAACCGTAATCTTCGGATCGTCTAATTATATTGAATTGTCTTTGCAAAATTAAGCTATAGGTTAATTTGTGTCAACTTTTTGTTCTACTTTTGCGCCCCTTTAGGACAATTATAACCAAAAACAGACTGGAATAACCAAAAATATAAACTGAACCAAATGCTTGACCGTTCAAGAATAAATATCTGTATTTACTCTATGAACAAGCTACCACTTGCCAAGAGAATACAGATAATCAATCTGTTAGTTGAAGGTTCCAGCCTTCGCGCTGCTTCGCGGATCGCCGATGTAAGCATCAACACCGTAACCAGGCTGTTGGTAGACGTTGGCTTGGCCTGTATGGAGTTCCATGATGAAAACGTTCGGGAAGAGGTGGCCAAGCGGGTTCAATGTGACGAAATTTGGAGTTTTGTCTACGCAAAGGAGAAGGACAAGCCGCAAGACGTGGAAGGAGCCGGGGATGCCTGGACCTTCGTGGGTATCGATGCCGACACCAAGCTGGTGATCTCCTGGTTCGTCGGGCCGAGGGGTGTACCGTCCGCAATTGCGTTTATTGACGATCTGGATACCTGTACAAAGGGGAAAATGCAATTAACAACAGACGGCTTCAGGCCGTATTTGGTGGCCGTGGATCAGGTCTTTCCGACCGATGATTTGATAAACTACGCCATGTTACAGAAGATGTACGGGCCGGAAGGAGGGAGCACTCCGGAACGCAAGTACAGCCCGGCCGTCTGCACCGGGGCAAAGAAGACCATCATCCACGGCCAGCCGGATGAAAAGTTCATTTCCACCAGCTATGTCGAGCGCCAAAACCTGACCATGAGGATGCACATGCGGCGCTTTATCCGGCTAACCAACGGATTCAGCAAAAAGCTTGAAAACCATATGTATTCCATAGCCTTACACTTCGTCTACTACAACTTCTGCAAGCTGCACAAAACCCTCCGCACTACCCCGGCTATGGCAGCCCATTTAATGAAGGGATTTATGAGCCTTGAAGACCTCGTATTGCTGGCCGATAAGCATGGCAAAAAAGTTTAAAATGAGACACTACCAAAAATTGGGTATATAAGGCTATTGGATAAAAATACTTATCTTTATCGCCCCAAATGCAATGCCTTGGATATTTCCAGGGCGTTGTATTTTTTTTCATTTTGCACGGACAGCGTCCGCGGACACAACACAAAGGAGGTACTATGAGTGGATTCACTTACTACACCAGGGATGCGCTGGACCAGCTGAAAGCCGAGCTGCAGAAGCTGAAGGCGGTGGAGCGGCCGGCCGCTTCCAGGGCCATCGCAGAAGCCAGGGAGAAAGGAGATCTCCGGGAAAATGCGGAATACGATGCAGCGAAGGAAGCGCAGGGCCTGCTCGAAGCCAAGATCCAGAAGCTGGAGGGGGACCTGGCTAATGCACGCATCATCGACCAGGGGGCGATCGATACGAGCAAAGTATCCATCCTGACGAAAGTGACCGTAACCAATATGGCCAATAAGAAACAGATGACCTATTACCTGGTGTCGGAAAAGGAGGCGGATCTGAAGCAGGGGAAGATTTCCGTCACTTCACCGATCGGAAAGGGATTGCTGGGAAAGCAGATCGGCGAAGTCGCCCAGGTCCAGGTACCCGCGGGCACGTTGCAATTCAAAATAGAAAATATCACCGTGTGACCATCTTTTCGAAGATAATTGCCGGTGAGATACCCGCCTATAAGATCGCGGAAAATGACCGGTTCTTTGCGTTCCTCGATATCTTCCCATTGCGCGAGGGTCATACGCTGGTGATCCCAAAGCTCGAGATCGACCGCCTGTTCGATCTTCCCGATGACTACCTGGCGGAAATGCTGTTGTTTGCCAAACCCATAGCGCTGGCGATCGAGCGCGCGTTCGAATGCAGCCGCTGCGGGCTTTCGGTGGTCGGCCTGGAAGTGCCGCACGCGCATCTTCACCTCGTGCCGATCGACCGTGCCGACGACCTCAACTTTACGCGGCCCAAACTGAAGCCGACACCGGACCAGCTGCGGACAGCGCAGGAAAGGATCCACCGATATCTACACGCATAACATGGGTTCGACAGAAATACTATTTCAACCCGCCGACAGGATCAGGTCGATGCAGGAACAAAGACTGCGGGAGCTAATGGCCTATACGGCCGCTCGGTCGCCTTTCTACAGGGAGCTGGCGGAACGCCATCGGATAGACTTCGGGGCCATCCGCGCGCTGGAAGACCTTACCGCGATCCCGCCCACGACGAAGGAAGACCTGCAACGACGAAACGAGGACTTTCTGTGCGTTCCGAGGGAGCGCGTCGCCGAGTATACCACCACTTCGGGCACGCTGGGCAGCCCCGTTACGATCGCGCTCACGGCCGGCGACCTGGACCGGCTGGCCTACAATGAATATCATTCCTTCCTTTGCGCAGACGGTACACCGTCGGATGTGTACCAGCTGATGCTCACGCTGGACCGCCAGTTCATGGCCGGTATTGCCTATTACTCGGGGATCCGGCGCCTGGGAGCGGGTGTCATCCGGGTCGGTCCCGGCGTGCCTGCCCTGCAATGGGAGACGATCCGGCGCCTCCGCCCGACGGTGCTGGTGGCCGTGCCGTCCTTCCTCCTGAAGCTGATCGCCCATGCGAAGGAATCGCAGATCGACCTGGGCCACACCTCCGTGCGGTCGGCGATCTGTATCGGCGAAAACATCCGTCAGGCGGATCTTTCGCTCAATATTCTCGGCAGGAAGATCCGGGAGGCCTGGGACATCAGGCTTTATTCGACCTATGCCAGCACGGAAATGCAAACGGCGTTCACAGAATGCCGGGAAGGCCGGGGCGGGCACCTGCAACCCGAGCTGCTGATCGCGGAACTGCTGGATGACCGGGATATGCCTGTGGGGCCGGGGATCCCGGGAGAAGTGACGGTCACCACCCTCGGCATCGAAGGCATGCCACTGATCCGCTACAAGACCGGCGATATCTGCACCTGGTCCGGCGAGCCGTGCGCCTGCGGCCGTACGAGCCTTCGCCTTTCGCCCATTATCGGCAGGCGGCAACAGATGATCAAATTTAAAGGCACAACGCTGTATCCGCCCGCGCTCTTCGAACTGCTGAATGAAATGGAAGAGGTCAGCGACTATGTCGTGGAAGTGTATTCCAACGAAGTGGGGTTGGACGAGATCCGGCTTCACCTGGCCCCCGCGAGCCGGAGCGAGGATTGCGACCATCGTATTCGCGCTTACTTGCAGGCGAGACTGAGGGTAAGTCCGCACATTTCCTATCCGGATGCGGCCGAACTCCAAAAAATGCAATTTCCCGAGGCAGGCAGAAAAGCGATTAAATTTCTTGATCGGAGGAGCGATAATAAATAAATTGCAGCCCATGATAGCTGTTGGACAAAACCCGCTCACGTTAGATGATTTTTCGGATCTCCTTTCCCAAAAGAAACAATTTAACCTGGACGGGGGTGCGTTGGAAAAGATAGCGGCGAATTTTCGGTTCCTGGTCGAATTTTCGGCCGATAAGCTGATCTATGGCATCAACACCGGATTTGGCCCGATGGCCCAGTACAAGGTCGGCGAAGGGAACCTGCTGCAATTGCAATACAACCTTATCCGCAGCCACTGCTCCGGCAGCGGCAGTCTGCTGGCTGCCGACCTGGTGCGGGCTACGATGATCGCCCGGCTGAACAGTCTGATGCAGGGCTATTCCGGCATCCACCCCGATACGGTCATTTTGTTGCGCGATCTGCTCGCAAATGACGTCCTCCCCGTGATCTTCGAGCACGGGGGCGTGGGTGCCAGCGGCGACCTGGTACAGCTTGCCCACCTGGGGCTGACCCTGATCGGCGAGGGAGAGGTGCTGTTTGAGGGAAAGGTGCAGCCGGCTGCAGCGGTATTCAAGCGGCTGGGGATCCGGCCGCTGGAGATCCGGATCCGCGAGGGCCTGGCGATCCTCAACGGCACGTCCGCGATGACGGGAATGGGGCTGGTGAACATTTTGCGGGCGCGACGGCTGCTCGAGTGGGCCGTGTTCCTTTCGGCGCTGATCAATGAGATCGTCGGCGCGTTCGACGATCATTATTCGTACGAACTCAATATCGTAAAACACCATCCCGGCCAGAACAGGATCGCCGCCATGATCCGGGGCATCCTCCGCGACAGCGGTATGGTCCGTAACCGGACGGAGCATTTATATCATCCCGGCAGCCTGGATCGCGAGGTCTTCGAGGACAAGGTCCAGGAATATTATTCGCTGCGCTGCGTCACCCAGGTGCTTGGCCCCGTCGATGACACGATCCGCCAGGCCGAAAAGGTGCTGGTGGCGGAATTGAATTCGGTCAACGACAATCCCGTGATCGACCACGAGAACAACAACATCTTTCACGGCGGCAATTTTCACGGCGATTATGTGGCGCTGGAAATGGACAAACTGCGCATTGCCGTGACGAAACTGTCGATGCTGGCGGAACGGCAGTTGAACTACCTGCTGAACGACCGCCTCAACCGGAAATTCCCCCCATTTGTCAATCTCGGCGTGCTTGGGCTGAATTTCGGGATGCAGGGCGTTCAGTTCACGGCGACCTCCACGGTGGCGGAGAACCAGACGCTTTCGTTCCCGATGTACGTCCATAGTATTCCCAACAACAACGACAACCAGGATATCGTCAGCATGGGGGCCAACGCGGCGCTGCTGACAAGGAAGGTCATCAGCAATTCCTACGAAGTGCTCAGCATTCAACTGATGTCGCTCCTGCAGGCGGTCGACGCCGCGGAATGCCTGCCCCGCCTCGCGCCCGCGACCCGCGCGGTCTATGAACGGGTGCGGGAAATATTCCCGAGCTTTGTCGACGACCATCCTAAGTATAAGGAACAACAAAAAGTGAAGGAATTACTGGAACATTCAAGCCCCATGCCATGAAATGCGCCCTTGTGACCGGCGGTTCGAGGGGGATCGGCCGCGCGATCTGCCAGGAACTGGCCGCGGCAGGGTATTATGTCCTGATCAATTACCGTTCCCGCCAGGAAGACGCGGACCGTACCCTGGCCCTGATCCGGGAACAGGGCGGCGATGGCGAACTCCTGCCCTTCGACGTAGGAGACCGCGAACAGGTCCGGCAACGACTGGCGGCCTGGATCGATGACCATTCCGGACATGCGATCGAAGTGCTGGTCAACAACGCGGGCATCCGGGCGGACGCGCTGATGTTATGGATGGAAGCGGAGCAATGGTCCGACGTCATGCGGACCAACCTGGATGGGTTTTATTTTGTAACCCGGACCGTCCTCCACGGGATGCTCCAGCGAAAATATGGGCGGATCATCAATATCGTATCCCTCGCCGGGTTGAAAGGAGGCGCCGGTCAAACGAATTATTCGGCGGCCAAGGCCGGCGTCATCGGCGCGACCAAGGCGCTTGCGGCGGAAATGGGCCGGTACGGCATCACGGTCAACGCCATCGCGCCCGGTTATATCCACACCGAGATGACCAAAGGACTGGACGAAGGAGCGTTGAAAATGCAGGTACCGGTCAGGCGTTTCGGCGATCCGGCGGAAGTGGCTTTTGCGGTGGGCTTTCTCGCCTCGCCGCGGGCGGGGTATATTACTGCGGAAGTGCTTAACATCAATGGCGGACTATATTCCTGACATAAACGCCCTGCTCCCGCAGGGACCACCTTTTATCATGGTCGACCGGTTCCTGGCGTGCGAAGGCCCTGCAACGCGGACCTCTCTTGTCGTCCGCGCCGATAATCCATTGGTATGGGATGGACGGTTCAGTGTGGCCGGACTGATCGAGAACATCGCACAGACCGCCGCCGCGGGCGCCGGCCACCGCGCACTCCGGGCTTCCCTTCCCCCCCGCACCGGCGCCGTCGTCGCCATCAGCCGGCTCGAAGTCGGCGTCCTGCCTTTGACCGGCGAGGAGCTGATCACGGAGGCCACGGTGACCGGAGAGGTAGGGGATATTATCGTAATTTCAGGCCGCATAACCTGCCGCGATGCCATCGTCGCCGAAGCGGAGCTAAAGATCCTGGCCGGCATCTGAAGCCGCCGGAGGCCACTGGTCCGTTGAAAAGACACAGAAACCGAATGAAGGACATTTTTGTTGTAGCCGACAATATTTATTCCCCGCTGGGCGCGACCACGGCAGAAAATTTCGCGCAGTTGCGGCGCGGGATCCGCGGCGTCCGCCCGCAGGCCCGGGCGGAAATAGCTGAGGACCCCTTTTATGCCGCGCTCTTCGACCCCGGGATCTGTGCCGGGAATGCCGCCCATACGAAATTCGAGCAACTGCTGATCGCCTCTGTCGGGGATACCTTGGCAACTGCCGGTATCGATCCGGCCGACGACCGAACTATCCTGATCCTCTCGACGACCAAGGGAAATATCGCATTGCTGGAAGAGGGCGAAGGAAATATCGGTTTGCCGGAAAACGGCGAAGCGGGTGCGGCGAGGCTCACCCTCGGCTCTTCCGCCCGGTTGCTTGCCCGGCATTTCGGCTTTGTCAATCCGCCGCTCGTCGTTTCCAATGCGTGCATCTCCGGTGTCCTGGCGATACTGACGGGCATGCGGCTGATCCGTTCGGGGCGGTATGATACCGCCGTGGTTGTCGGCGCGGACACCGTCACGAGGTTCGTGTTTTCCGGCTTTGCTTCCTTCCAGGCACTCAGCGCGGGACCCTGCAGGCCCTTCGATCAGGCGAGGGACGGGATCAACCTGGGGGAAGCCGCCGCAACGGTTGTCCTTTCCGCTCACCGGCGATACCGCGGCAACCTCCGGATCCGTGGCGGCGCCATGACCAACGATGCCAATCATATATCCGGCCCTTCGCGCACCGGTGAAGAGCTGGCTGCCGCGATCGCACGGTCGCTTGCGGAAGCAGGTTGCCGGCCGTCGGCCATCGGTCATGTCTCCGCGCATGGCACCGCTACGCAGTACAACGACGAGATGGAGGCGCGGGCGATCACGCTTGCGGGGTTGCAGGCCGTTCCGGTCAATAGCCTGAAAGGTTACTACGGTCATACCCTGGGGGCGGCCGGTTTGGTCGAGTCCATCGTGACCTTGCAAACGATGCGCGAAGACCTCGTCCTGCCCAGTCCGGGTTTCGAGACCAACGGCGTCAGCACCCCGCTGCATATCTGTACCTCGCCGCTGCACGTACCGCTTGACCATTGTCTCAAAACGGCTTCGGGCTTTGGCGGTTGCAATGCCGCCATGGTCATCAGCAAATAAAACATTCAGATGGAGTATATCACAGCCAGTTGTGTCATCCGCGATCGCGAAATCCGTCAGAACGGCCAGCTTGTTCTCAGGCAGCCCGGCGCCGGCCTCGCGGATTTCCTGCTGGCTGCCTACCAGCATTTTGGGGCGGCCTACCCTAAGTTCTATAAGATGGACCCGCTCAGCAAACTCGGCTGGCTGGCCGCGGAAGGGTTGCTGGCCGGGGGATTCGCGGGCGGCCCGTATGACGGGGCCGATATCGCCGTGGTCCTTTCCAACGCCCATTCCAGCCTCGACACGGATTACCGGTATTTTTCGACGATGTCGGACATCGCGAGCCCCGCGCTGTTTGTCTACACGCTTCCCAATATCGTGATCGGGGAGATCTCGATCAGGCATAAATTGAAGGGCGAAAATGCGTTCTTTATCTTTGACGCCTTCGATCCGGTCTTTACGCGGGACTACGCTGGCGAACTGTTGGACAGGATGAGGGCCCGTGCCTGCATTTGCGGCTGGGTCGATGTGCTGGCGGAGGAATATTCGGCTGCGTTGTTCCTGGTGGAACGCGAGGCCGCCGGGCCTGCTTTCACCGCGGACAATATGACGGCTATTATGAACCTCACAAATAACGGAAATGCCTGACCGGGAGCAACAGCGGCAGAATACGCCGGTCGCCGTGGCCGGTACGGGGATCATCTCCCCGATCGGAAACAACACTCCCGACTGCCGCGCGGCGCTCGAAGCCGGCCGCGCGGGCATGGGCGACATCGCCTGGCTCGATACCATACACCGGGGCCGTATACCCGTGGCCGAAGTGAAATGCGGGAATGCCGCGCTCGCCGTCCTGGCGGGCGTGCAGGAAACCGACCAGGCAGGTTTCGCCGGAAACCGAGGCGGTCTGCCGCTCAGCCGAACGGCCCTGCTTAGCCTTATAGCCGTGCGCGAGGCACTGGAGAGCGCGGCCATCCCCGGCCTGGCCCGGTGGCGGACCGGCCTGGTCTCGGCCAATACCGTCGGGGGTATGGACCGCACCGAGTTGTTCATGGCCCGCGGCGCGCGGGGCAAGCTGCGGGAAGTCGTACAGCACGAATGCGGTTATCCGACAGACTGGGTGGCGGACCGGCTCGGGCTCGGGTACCGGACGACGATCAGCACCGCCTGCTCCTCTTCCGCGAACGCCATCGGTTTTGCGGCCCGCCTGATCCGCCGGGGCATCCTCGACGTCGTGGTGGCGGGAGGTGTCGATGCGCTGACCAGGTTTACGTTGAACGGCTTCAATGCCCTGATGATCCTCGACCGCGAGTGGTGCAAGCCTTTTGACGACGAGCGCCAGGGGCTTAACCTCGGGGAGGGCGCGGGATATCTCGTGCTCGTATCGGAGGAGGTTGCCGCCACGCTTGCCGCCGCCCCGGATTGTTCGTTAAGCGGCTATGCCAATGCGAACGACGCCTTTCACCAGACTGCCTCCTCTCCGGACGGACGAGGCTCCTGGCTGGCCATGAAGACCGCGATCGAACGCAGCGGCCTGCAGCCCGCGGATATCGATTACATCAACCTGCACGGGACCGGCACCCAGAACAACGACCTGGCCGAAGGCACGGCGATCCGCCGCCTGTTCGACCCCGTCTATCCCAAAATGAGCTCCACCAAATCCTTTACCGGCCACACGCTCGGGGCAAGCGGAGGGATAGAAGCCGTATTTTCCGTGCTGTCCGTAACTAACGGGATTGTATATCCGAATCTCCGCTTCCGGCGCCGGATGGCGGAATTGCCCTTTGTTCCCGAGACCGAATTCCAGGCCGGGCTGCCGATCCGGCATGTGTTATCCAATTCATTTGGCTTCGGGGGGAACTGTTCCTCCCTGGTCTTTTCAAAACGATCGCTGTGAGTACGCCCGTCTATATCCGCTCCTCCGCCTGCATTTCCCCGCAAGACAGCTTCGGGCAGCCGTTCCCACAGCCGCCTGTCGAGTCCGTGGGTGTCCGTCTGCATTGTAGGGAGCCGGACTACCGGGCCCTGCTGGACCCCAAA
>DATNBP010000180.1:0-9267 GCA_035572015.1 Puia sp.
CTATGCCTACGCCGCCGACACGATGTTCGACGAACGGGTCGCGTCCTATGTCCGGGATGTGGACCTGCTTTACCACGAAACGACCTACCTGAAAGACCTGGAGATGCAGGCCGGCCGCCGTTTCCACAGCACCACCGCCCAAGCTGCGACGATCGCCCTCCGGGCCGGCGTACACCGGCTGCTGATCGGGCATTTCAGCTCGAAATACGAAAAGCTGCAGCCGTTCGAGCTGGAAGCCCGCGAAATCTTCCCCAACACCGACCTGGCGCTGGAAGGCGTCACGTATAAGATCTAAAATCCGGCCTCACCCCGGCAACAGAAAACCGAGCGTAAAACTCTTTTTCACGCCAACCAGCAGCGAGTGCAGCAAATAGTAAGAGAAATACCGCTGGCGGTCCCGTTTGTAGTCCACTTTACCGGTCCTCCGCCGGACGGGCAACGACTTATCCTTGTTCTTCGGGATGATCAGCTTTTTTAAGGCAAACGATTTGAATTTGTCCGTCTTCAGTTGGCCGTTCTTTTCCTTGAGTTTGTCGGCCACCAGGTTGTGATATTCTCCAACGATCTTGCCGGTCGACCGCTCCGGTCCCATGTCGAAATGGAACGCCAGGCTGTTCAGCATGCCGGATTCCAGGTGGAGTTGACCGAGGTTTTCGGCAGGATTGTTCAAACGCGTTACATCCAGGTCATGGAAAGCCCCGTCGACCACATACATACCGCCGGGGTGAAACGGCATCCGCGTCGTCGCAGACACGGTCCCCGACCCCATCAGCGACCCTTCGGTCTTCACCGTGATATCCGGCGGATCGCCCGGCCGGGGCCTGTTGACAAGCGGCGTCATCGTTCCGTGGAAATCGCGGATAACCAGCGTGCCGGTCTCGTTCCCGACTTTAGGAAATTCCTCATATTCCAACCGGGTCGTTCCCAATAACAGTTTGCCCACCCGCAGGTCGACCGGGAGTTGCTCGAGACCCGCCATCGGCATGGGCTTGTCCCCCGCTGCCAGCGGCAAACGCCTGTCGCGGAAGATATGGATCCGGGCGCGCTCGAGCCTGACCTCCTCCGCCTCGAGCCGGCGTTTCAGCAGGCCGGGGATATCCGCGCCGGTGGCCTCGATATCCTCGACCGCCCCGCTGACCACATCGACCTGGTGTCCTTTCAGCCGGCCGATGGCCACGGCATCGAGGGTTGGCATGATCCCGAGCGAATCGACCCGCAACGACCGCTGCCTGCTGTCTGCTTTGAGCTGCCGGACAACGATCGTCTCATCGGCACCCGGCGGTGAATAGCTCGCACGCGACGCGGTAAGACGGACGGCCCGGAACGAATCCGCGGTGACCGAATCAAGCCGGAGGTCGCCCTCCAGCATAAATTCCCGTTTGGCGTGTCGCATGCCGCTAAGCTTTATTCCGTTGATGTCGAGACGGCCGATCAGCGCATCCAGCTTCGGCATTCGCAGGCCCCCCAGCGAACTGTCGCGTTCGAACAAGACATCGTCGGTTTCGGCGGTCACCGAATTCGCCCGGATTTCGGCGATCCGCACGCGACGATACCGCCACCAATTGAAGACCGAGAAGCCGCTGACGGTCAATTCCCCGATCGACAAGCGGTGGCCGCCGATGCCGTCTGGCCGGTACGCGGCTTCGATCCCCTCCATGCTCAGGGTACCCGTTAAAATGTTGGTGTGAAGCGATCGGTACCGGACGCTGATGCCTGCCGGCAGGTCACGCAAGGCCGCGTCCACTTTCCGGCGCACGGCGGCATTTGCAATAAAATAGCCGGCAACCGCTAAAACAAGCAGGCTGCCGGCGATATACAATAAGATCCGTGTTATCCGACCCACCCCTCCGCTGCTGTGCAAACCCTTCCGCATACCCTTTTTCCTATCAAACGGTCTGCCGCGGCACGACGTTGCCTGTACGGCCGGCGCAATTCCGACCGTGGCAATGTCCTATTTTTTCCCCAGGTAGTCCCGCCACTTGCCCTGCAGGCCGTCGCTCAGCGGCACAACGGGCAGGCGCAGGTAATTCCCGATCAGCCCGAGTTCGGCCATCGCTCCTTTTACACCCGCGGGGTTATTTTCCGCGAACATGATCTCGTAGCCGGCAATCAAACGATCGTTCAGCGCTTTCGCCCCCCTGAAATCACCTTTCAGCGCCGTTCGCACCATATCGCTGAAGGCCTTCGGGAAGGCATTTGCGGCGACGCTGATCACCCCCTCCATACCGCACGCGATCTGCGGCATCGCCAGCGCGTCATCGCCGCTGACGACCAGGAACTGATCGGGCTTGTCGCGGAGGATCTCCATGCATTGCGCCATATCCCCGCTGGCTTCCTTGATGCCGGCGATATTCTTGACTTCCCGCGCCAGTCGGATGGTCGTGGCGGCGGTCAGGTTCCGGCCGGTCCTGCCGGGAACATTGTATAACAAGAGCGGCTTCGGCGACGCCGCGGCAAGGGCTTTATAATGCTGGAAAAGGCCTTCCTGCGACGGCTTGCTGTAATAGGGGCTGGCGCTGAGCACGGCTGCCGCCTTATCCAGCGGAAATTCGCCCAGCTCGCGCACGAGCTCGGCGGTGTTGTTACCTCCGATGCCAACGACGACGGGTATGCGGCCGGCCGCCTTTTCGATCGTGAAAAGGGCGATGTCGCGCTTTTCCTCTTTAGACAGGGTCGGGGTCTCCCCGGTGGTGCCGAGCGTAACGATATATTCGACGCCGCCAGCGATGACGTGGTGAATGACTTTTTCGAGTGCGGCATAGTCCACACTGGTATCCGGCCGGAACGGGGTGATCAAAGCGACCCCGGTTCCACGGAGTAGTTCCCTAAGTGACATGTATCTGAAATTGATTTTTGCTTATCCGTCGTCAGACGTCAGGCCGGCACCTCATTCCAGAAGCCCATCTTACCGAACTTCTCGATCCGCTTCTCGATCCTTTGCTGCGGGGTCAGCTGGCTAAGTTCCGCCAGCGTTTCTGTCAGCCGCGGTTTCAATAATGCCGCCGCCTCGTTGTAGTCCCAGTGCGCTCCGCCGATCGGCTCCGGAACGATACTGTCGATCAAACCAAATGTAAGCATGTTGTCCGGCGTGAGCCTGAGCTCCTCCGCCGCTTTTTCCTTCTGATCCCAGCTGCGCCAAAGGATGGAACTGCAGTTTTCCGGCGAAATGACCGTGTACCAGGAATTCTCCAGCATGTACACTTTGTCACCGACGCCGATCCCGAGCGCTCCCCCCGAAGCCCCCTCGCCGATGATAGCGCAAATGACCGGCACCTGGAGCCGCATCATTTCGTAAATATTCCGCGCGATCGCCTCTCCCTGCCCGCGCTCCTCTGCTTCCATCCCCGGGTAGGCCCCGGGCGTATCGATGAGGGTGATGATCGGCTTGTCGAACTTCTCCGCCAGCTTCATCAGCCGCAACGCCTTCCGGTACCCTTCCGGGTTGGCCATCCCGAAATTGCGCAATTGCCGCATTTTCGTATTGGTACCCTTTTGCTGCCCGATCATCATCACCGTCCTGCCGTCCAGCTGGGCGAACCCGCCCACCATCGCCTTATCGTCCTTCACATTCCGGTCCCCGAAAAGCTCCACGAAATTCGTGCACATCTTGTCTATATACTTCATCGTGTAAGGGCGGTCCGGATGCCGGCTGAGCTGGACCTTCTGCCAGGGGGACAAGTGCTGGGTGATCTCCCTGCGCTTCTCCAGCACCTGCTCTTCCAGCTTGCGGATCGAGTCGCTGAGGTCCACCTTCGTCTTTTCGGCAGTCTGCTTCAGCTTTTCAATCTCTTCAAACAACTCTTTGATCGGCCTTTCGAAATCCAGGAACTGTCGATTTTTGGCTTGAGGCATAGATATAAGAAAGTGTAAAATTAAGGGTTAACGCCTTGTTATAAAAAGATTTGCCGCTGTTTGTTGGAGAAAATCAAATTTCACCTATCTTTGCCATCCCGAAAAATCGCGCGTTTTCCGGCACGGAAATCGCCTTTTTCCCGGAGGTTGGATTGGTAGTTCAGTTGGTTAGAATGCCGCCCTGTCACGGCGGAGGTCGCGGGTTCGAGTCCCGTCCAGTCCGCAGTTTATCGCCTGAAACCCGCTCTGGTAGCGGGTTTTTCTATTTTTGGTCTATTTCCTGGTCTATACACTTTCATTTTTGCCTACTACTTTAGTCAACTTTAGATACTTTAATCTACAGAGGGCATACAAAGTTACAACTGTCTTCCATTTTTCTGGCTTGTCTATTTGTCAGGGCTAATCGGAAGATCCCACTGAATAACCATTTAATAAGACTCCTTCAAAATGATAGTGTGGAAGGCAAATGTTCAATTCATACAGAAGTTCCGCCGGCATTTAAAATAATCCGGAATGCGCACCTGGTCGAGGCTCAACTATCAAATTGCGCCTTTTCTGAAAATGGAATCGTACAAATATCCAAATCTAAGAGGGGATATTGCGCAGGGTGGACCGCGGACTGATTCATTCGAGGTTGAACAATTACCTTAATGAACGGAGTTTCCATTGAGACAATTAGCGTTGGCCGCGAGTACAGGGAGTTTGAATTATTCCGTCAATTTACGAACCGCGTATAAAACCATTTTCCAATTTCCATTTTGAAATGTGTAAACTTCTGTATACCCAAAATCAAAAACCAGATCTTTTCCCTGAAAAGTAACGTGAAAGGTACATTTACCAAGAACAAATGCGGTCGCACCAACCACCGTAGCCGAGGCTTCTTTAACGTCCACTGTATTGTATTTTAACATGCCGCTTCTTAAATTTTCAAGATAATCGGCCTTGGTTTGTATCATTCCATTACCATGTTGAAGCAACATCTTATCGTCGAAAAGATCTGCCAATGAATCAATTTTCCCACCGGTCATGTAATGGAATTTTTGAGATGATAACGCCAGGATATCAGCCTGTGCTTTTGACTGGCCAAAGCTCTGACTTGCCAATAATATTGCCGCCATAGTGATTAGAGTTTTCATGTTTATCTTTTTTCTAAATTTGTTTATATGCTGTTTTTATAATGAGTTTAACGCTCTGGCCTGACAATGACGCGGCCAGACTGTTCATTTGTAAGCAGAAAATTGTAGGCATCCACGGTCTGCTCAAGTGAAAATATTTTGGAAATTTTGGGGATAAAACGCCCGTTCGCGAGCCGTTCGTAAATGTATTCCTTTGCCGCCTCAGCAGATAAGGGATTTTTCAGGATCTCACCCATAGTATATCCCCTTAGCGTGAGTCCTTTGCCAATGACAGGTATTAAAGGAAAAGGGGCCGGCTGGCCTGACATCCTGCCATATTCAATGATGATGCCATTGAAGGCCGATGCCTTCGCAAGTTGTTCAAGGAAAGGTCCGCCAATAGGGTCAAAGGTTACCCGAACACCTCTTCCCTGGGTAATCTCAGAAATGCGTGTTTCATAATCTTCGGCGCTTGTTACAATAACGACGTTTGCGCCAAGAGACAACAGTTCTTCCTTTTTGTCAGCCGTTCTGGTTACTGCGATGACCACACCGCCCGCATCACGGGTTATCTGGATTGCGGCAAGGCCAACTGCCGACGAAGCAGCCGGGATAGACACCATATCGCCCTGCCGGACGTTGGCAATAGCTACAAGAGCACCATACGCTGTTAAGTAGGGCACCCAGAAAGCGGCTGCCTGTACTGTTGTAAGATTAGAAGGGTATTCGACAAGTGATCCTGCGGGCACTATCGCTTCTTCACCGAGCAGCCCGTATTTGCTTTCATCGAATAACGGAAACGGGGAAACATACTTGCCGATCCATGATCTATCAACACTTTCTCCGACTTCTACCACAATACCTGCGCCTTCATAGCCCAGTTTGGTTGGAAGTTCAGGCTGTATAAAACCTTGTCCCTTGAATTGGTGACCACCCATGAACGTGTAATGATCGCGATTGATCCCCACGGCTTCCATACTCAGGCGGACTTCACCGGCACCCGGTTTCGGAGAAGGCAGGTTGTCAATCTTTAAATTTTCAGGGCCGCCGAAAGCATGCAGGCGAACAATTCTTGGCATTTCCAAATAATGTTTGATCTATTGGCAAAGTTCCTTGACAAATCATTCTGAAAACTGCGCCATTCAAACCAAAATTTGTAAAATTCAAACCTTTCTGAAGTTGAGCGGACTTATTTGCAAGTGTTTCTTAAAAAAATTATTGAAATGAGAAATTTCAGTAAAGCCTAACGCATATGCCACTTCTGAGATATTCCACGTCGTATTTTTTAAGAGCACTCTGGCTTCCTGCAAAAGGCGTTCTGTGATCAGTTGCGTTGTCGTTTTGCCACTTACTGATTTTACTGCCCGGTTTAGGTAATTCACATGAACATTTAGCTTGTCTGCATAATCGGCAGCTGTGCGAAGTGTAAAGACTTGTTTTATATCATCTATCGGAAATTGACGCTCAAGCAGCTCTAAGAATCGCGCAGAAATTCTATTAGCTGCATTGATGGATTGATTACCTAACCTGCTATCAGGGGACATTTTCAGGGCGAAATGTATTAGTTCAAGGACAAGCGCCCTCAACAGATCATACTTATAAATATAGTCAGAATCAATCTCTTCCAACATTCGTTCGTAAAGAAAGGCTACTTTAGGCAGTTGCTCTTCAGACAACTCGAATACGGGCAAAGTGCCCGGCTGAAATACCGGGTAACGGCTTAAATCTCCAAACGGTTGAAAAAACTTTTGGTCAAATATGCAGGTAAATCCGCCCGGCGTGCTTTCCTTTCGTTCCCATCCATACGGAACAAGCGGATTCGTAAAGGTGAGCGCCTGTTTTTTTACTTCGACCGTTTTATCCCCATAATGCATGACACAAGCACCGGTCAACAGGCTAATCTTATAATAATCTCTCCTGCGATATGCCGGCGGTTTAGGGTTTCGATTTAAGATGGGCTCTAAGCGCAGGACATTATAGCGCCCGATGCCAGACCGGAGCCCCTCAGGTAACCATTGATTTTTGTAAAGATCATCCAGAGTTTCAACCTTACCCATTGCGTAAAATTACAAATTTCAAACCAATAGCTTTATCAATATAAGAAAGATCATGCCATGGGTATTTCATTGAAGTAGCTAAATTCTTCACCATCATAGCATAATTTGCTATCCTTAAATATAAAATGATCCTATCGAAAGGTGGCTCTGAACCATAAAGTTCTTTCAAATCTATCGGTGATGAGTAAAACGGATGAGGAAGCTCCCACCGACGATATCAAAATATTGAATCCCAGCCGCCGTGCAACGGTGCATACTGCCTTCCGACTTTTTTTTAGATTGATTTACGATTGACTAACACCTTTTCAGACGTGTTTCGAACAGGTTTTAAACTAGGTGCTTTTGTGCCGATTTCGCTTCCTTTGTGTTTCTTAACAAGCCTTTATATCGCATGCGGAAATAGCGGCAAACGTGACTTATTACGTTCACGATACCGGGAATTGCATCTTTCGGATTACTGCCCTGTATGATTAGATACACGTCGATTCCCTTCAATCGGGCGGCGTCTAATCCGGCTGAGGATGTTTCTAATTCCGCCAACCGGTCGATAAATGTCTTTAGATATCCTGTCATGTCGCGCCAATAGACAGGCGTCCCAATGATCAGAATATCCGCATCGAACAGTTGTTCAATCACAGAGGAAAATTGATCCGAGCGGGATTTCTGACCAAGTTGGTCAATATGATAATCTACGAGATTGATGGTTGAATAGCTCAATTTCCCAAAGGCTTGATGGGCCAGGGTTGCTGTATTTCCCTTTTTATTCTGGCTTGCATTTAAAAATACACGTTTCATGCAGCGATACATTTAGCAAAGTTCAACCTCTCGCAACACCCATTATACTTAGTGCTGATTTCTGATTCTCAAGAGCGAGGCTTATTTATCCCTAGGCTCTCGCCAACGTATAAATCAGGCTTTTCGATCAACTTCACAATGAATGAAGCCAGGCTTTTCTGCGAAATGACGGAGCCTTTTTCCGGTTCGCCTTTATGCGTCAGCTCATAGTCTACCTCTTCGACGTCGGTAAACCAGGCCGGTCGAAGTACCGTATAATCCAGCCCAGAACCCTCGATCAAATCCGCAGCCGCCCGGTAAGGCTTCAAGACCGCGCGCAATGGCTTTTCGTAAATACCTATTGAACTGATGAGGAGTACCCGCCGGACACCTCCCTCCTTCATGGCGCGAACGATATTCCTGGTCATGGCTTCCAAATCCCCGGCTAAATTGATATACACTATTTCCTGGCCTGTCATCGCTGCCTTCAGCTTTGGGTAATCGAGAACGTCACCCTCGATCAACCGACAGCCGGCAGGAGGAGACATTCGCAACCGACGGGCGCTTCGCAGATATAGAGTCAGGTGAACATCCTTTTCCCCCTTCAGCATATCGATAACCTTGCTCGCTATATTCCCGCCGGCGCCAATGATTAGTACATTTTTCATACCATCAGTCTTTTTTCGGTGCCAGGTCTCCATACCAATAGGCAGCTGTTACCCCACCATCCATCAAAAAATCACTACCGGTTATGAACGCACCATCGGGCCCCATCAGCAGGGCAGCTACATTCCCGACTTCGTCCGGTGTTCCGGCCCGACCGGCGGCAGAAACCTCCAACATCCACCGGTAGCCTTCGCCACGTGGTCCCTTCAACTCATCGTTGGCCAAAGGTGTGATGATAATCCCCGGGCTGATCGTATTGACCCGGGCGCCCCGCTTACCCCAGCGAACTGCCTCTGCCATCACCCGCAATGAATTCCCTCGTTTGGACAACTGATAGGCGTGCAAGGAATCCTTTACCTGATCGAGCAGCAGGAAGGGCAAGCGCAGGAGGTCTTCGACGGGAGTGGTTGCAAGGGCGGCGTTTTGTTCTACGGTTAACGGAGGGAGCCGGTGGCCTGACTGCGAAGCGATCACTACTGCCGAACCGCCGCGCGCAATTACATTGCCAAAAACCTCCAGGACCAGGGCGGTGCCATACAAATCGACTTTCAGGATCGTCGCAGGGGAAGCCTGAGAGGGAGAGACGCCGGCCGCATGGATCACACCGACGACCTGACCCAGTGAAGTCGCTTTCTTCACCAGGGCTTCAACGGAGGCGCGTGACGACACATCCACTGCCGATGTGGTTACCTCGTAGCCTGCGTCACTCAAGACTTTTGCCGCGGCTTCTGCATTTTCGTCGCGTAAATCGGCCAGCAGGACAATTTTACCTGCGCTTATACGCCGGGAAATCGCCTGACCAA
>DATNBP010000181.1:0-33722 GCA_035572015.1 Puia sp.
CATAGCAGTGTTCGCGGGGATCCGCCACATCGTTGATGGGATGAGTGGTTTGCGCGGTGGAAAGAAGGGAAAGAAATACAAGTGGTAGTAGCAGCGGAAGCGCATGGCTCCGCGGGTGCTGTCGGGAGTTTCTCATGTCGTAGTTTTATGGTCCTTGGGGAAAATTGATCCAATATACTTAAATGGGCTAATTTTGATAAATAGGATTTGTATTAACGGTAAATCGTTCAAATGATCCGGTGACTATGCTGGCCCGATATATCGATCACACGCTATTGAAACCGACAGCGGCACATATTGAAATTGAAAAAATATGTGGCCAGGTCGTGGAATATGGGTTCGCCGCGGCCTGTGTGCCGCCACCTTTTGTGGCGCTTGCCCACCGGCTGGGCGTCCGGACTGCTACAGTGATCGGATTTCCATTTGGTTATTCTGCCTCGCCCGCCAAGCTGGCTGAAGCGGAGCAGGCCATCGCAGACGGAGCGGACGAGCTCGATGTGGTCGTCAATCTGATCCTCTTGAAGGATGGGAAATGGGCGGGTCTGGCGGCCGAAATGAACGGGATACTGGACAGAACGCATGCGGCAGGAAAGTTGCTGAAAGTCATTATCGAAACAGGGGTGTTGACCGACGCCGAGATCGTTCGTTGTTGCAGATTATATGGGGAGATGGGCGTGGATTTTGTAAAGACATCGACGGGATATGCGGAGAGAGGGGCGACGGTGGAAGCAGTAAGGCTCATGCGGGCGAACCTGCCCGAAAAGGTTAGGATCAAGGCCTCGGGCGGGATTCGGGATGCACGATTTGCCTTGGAGTTGATCGCGGCGGGAGCCGACCGCTTAGGTTGCAGCGCAAGCGTAAATATTGTCCGCGAAGACATGGAGGCCCGGCGAGCCGCTCTCGATGGCGGAGCCGTTGCCGCGTCCGGCGGCCGGGCCGACTTTTATTAACAATTGTCTATGTATAAATTATTATTGGCGATCGCGATATTTGGGTTTTTGCGGGTATCGGGGCAGGTACGCGATACGATGGCAATGCGGCCCATCGACACGGTCCTGACGATCGAAAAAGATCCGCGCGTCGACCAGCTGGTCAGGAAACAAATCGAGATAAATGACCTGACGACGCGGGAAAGCCGGCGTTTTGTGCAGGGATTCCGCGTCCAGGTCATGAACTCCCCCGACCGGACCAAAGTGTTTGAGGCAAAGGCGAAGATATACGAGCAATTCCCGGACTATAAGCCATATTTGCTGTATCAGTCCCCCAACTACAAACTCCGGGTAGGGAATTTCAAAACACAGGACGAAGCGGAAGATGCCATGAGACAATTGTCGAAGCTGTTTCCTTCGGGACTTTATGTGATCCCGGACATCATCGAACTGAAGCTGTCGGACGTACCGAAAGCCGACACGACAAATCCATAACAATGCCGGCCATCGCCGGCGTGAAAGACGTTTCATGCTACAAGAAAAGATCCGGCAACTCGCCAACCAGTATGCGCCCGAATATATTTCTGTCCGGCATCACCTCCATGCCAATCCCGAATTGAGTTACCAGGAGTACAAGACATCGGCGTTCGTCAGGAATAAATTGAAAGCTGCCGGCATTCCCTGCCGGGAAATGGCGCAAACGGGTGTCGTCGGGCTGATCAAAGGCCGGAACCCTGAAAAACGGGTAATTGCGCTTCGGGCCGATATGGACGCCCTGCCGATCAAAGAGGAGAATGATGTGGCATACAAATCGATCAACGAAGGGGTGATGCATGCGTGTGGCCACGATGTACACACGACGATCCTGCTTGGCGCGGCGGCAATACTGCAGGAGCTCCGGCAGGAATGGGAGGGGACGGTGAAATTGATCTTCCAGCCTGGAGAAGAGAAGAATCCCGGCGGTGCGAGCCTGATGATCGGAGAAGGAGTATTGACGGATCCTGCACCGCAGGCTATTTTCGGGTTGCATGTGCATCCGGGCCTCGAAGTAGGCAAACTCAGCTTTCGCGGCGGGATGGTAATGGCCAGCGCCGATGAGATCTATATCACCGTCCGCGGCAAAGGGGGTCATGCAGCGGCCCCTCACCAGACCGTGGACACGATCCTGGTCGCCTCGCACCTCGTAGTGGCGCTGCAGCAGATCATAAGCCGCAACCGTAACCCGCTTTCTCCATCGGTCTTGTCGATCACCTCCGTTCAGGGGGGATATACGACCAATGTCATCCCCAGCGAGGTCAAGCTGATGGGCACTTTCCGCGCGATGGACGAGCAATGGCGCTTCCGGGCACATGAGCTGATCCGGAAGCTGGCTACCGAATTGGTGGAAGGGATGGGCGCGGAGATCGACCTGCACATTGACGTTGGCTATCCGATGGTCTATAATAATGAGGCTTTGGATGTCATCGCGCGGGCGGAAGCCCGGCGATTCGCGGGCGATGCTAATGTGCTGGAGACAGAAGTCCGGATGGGCGCCGAGGATTTCGGGTATTATACACGCCGGATCCCCGGATGCTTTTACCGGCTGGGCGTGATGAATGCGGAAAAAGGGATCACATCGGGAGTGCATACCCCCACCTTCAATATTGATGAATCGGCGATCGAGATCGGCGTCGGAATGATGGCCTGGTTTGGGAGCCACCTCACCTTCGAAGGCTGACGGCTGAGCCTGCCAGGATCGGCGCGAAGTCCGCCGCTCCTGCCCCGGACCCCGGGCGCAGTCACCTTGCCGTAACCGGCTGGAAGATGGAACGAAGGGGTTTGGAGGGGTTTGTCATCATTTTCGTATTTTGCAGCGGTTTAGTGCCAACGATGTGGGGGGCAGTCATTTAATCGGGTTCAGACATGCAAAAAAAACAGCTCCGCAAAGAGCAGGCGCTTGAATATCACTCAAAAGGACGGCCCGGGAAGATCGAGGTCGTGCCGACAAAAGAGGCGAAGACGCAACGGGATCTCTCCCTGGCTTATTCCCCCGGAGTAGCTGAACCCTGCAAAGAAATCCACAAGAACACTGAGGAAGTCTATAAATACACCGCCAAGGGCAACCTGGTAGCCGTGATCAGCAATGGGACGGCGGTCCTTGGCCTTGGAGATATCGGTCCCGAGGCCAGCAAACCGGTGATGGAAGGAAAGGGCGTGCTCTTCAAGATCTTTGCGGATATCGACGTCTTTGATATCGAGATCAATGAAAAAGATCCCGAGAAGTTTGTTCAGATCGTCAAGGCGCTCGAACCCACTTTTGGCGGGATCAACCTGGAAGATATCAAGGCGCCCGAATGCTTCTACATCGAACGGGAGCTCCGGCAAAAACTGAAGATCCCGGTGATGCACGACGACCAGCACGGTACCGCCATCATCAGCAGCGCCGCCTTACTGAACGCCCTGGAGCTGCAAAAAAAGAAGATCGATAAAGTCCGGTTTGTCATCAATGGCGCGGGCGCGGCTGCGATGGCCTGTGCAAAACTCTACGTGGCCCTCGGAGCGAAGCCGGACAACTTCATCCTGTTCGATAAGGACGGCGTCCTCCACGACGAACGCACCGACCTGGATGACGACAAACGGCAGTTCGCTGTCAAAAGGAATGACTGGACCCTCGAAAAGGCCATGAAGGACGCCGACGTATTCGTAGGACTGAGCGTCGGTAATGTGGTAACGGCCGAGATGGTGAAGAGCATGGCCAGACGGCCGATCGTTTTCGCCATGGCTAATCCGGACCCCGAGATTACCTATGACCAGGGGACGGCGGCCCGCGAGGATATCATCATGGCCACCGGGCGCAGCGACTATCCCAACCAGGTCAACAACGTCCTGGGCTTCCCTTTTATATTCCGCGGCGCGTTGGATGTCCGGGCTACTCAAATCAACGAAGCGATGAAGCTGGCAGCCGTCAAGGCGCTCGCGGAGCTGACGCGCACGCCGGTCCCCGATATCGTTAACATGGCCTACAACGAGAAGAACATGATGTTCGGGCCTACCTATATCATTCCCAAACCGCTTGATCCGAGGCTCTTATCGACGGTTGCTCCCGCTGTGGCAAAGGCTGCCATGGAAAGCGGGGTAGCCCTGGCAAATGTCGAAAATTGGGAAGCGTACGGGATCGAGCTGAATAAGCGGCTGGGGTTGGACAACCAGCTGATGCGCGTGTTGAGCACGAAGGCAAGGCTGAACCCGAAGCGGCTGGTGTTTGCCGAGGCCGACAATGTCAAGATCCTGAAAGTTGCCCAGTTGCTCTACGATGAAGGTGTGGCTTTCCCGATGCTGCTCGGTGACGAGCGGAAGATCAGGCATATTGCCGCTGCCAACCAGATCGAACTCGAAGGCATGCCCGTGATCAATCCCTACATCGATGAATTCGAAGAGCAACGCCGCCGCTTCGGGGAACTGTTCTTCGAAAAACGCCAGCGGCGCGGCTTCAATAAGTACGAGGCGGTAAAGATCATGCGGGACCGGAACTATTTCGGCTGTATGATGGTGGAGACGGGGGAGGCGGATGCGATGATCTCGGGACTGACCAAGAACTATCCCGATACGATCCGGCCTGCGCTGCAGGCCATCGGGACGGAGGACGGCGTCCGGAAGATTGCCGGCATGTACCTCATGCTGACCAAAAAAGGCCCGTTATTCCTGGCCGATACCACGGTCAATTTCAATCCCACCGCCGAAGAGCTGGCTGACATCACGCTGCTGGTCGCCCGCGAGGTGCAGCATTTCAACCTGACGCCGCGCGTGGCGATGCTAAGCTATTCGAATTTCGGTACCAGCGATTCCCCCGAAGCGCGGCTGGTGGCCGAAGCGAGGACCATCGTCAAGCGCAGGAACCCCGATCTGATCGTCGACGGGGAAATGCAGGCAAGCGTTGCTCTGAACAACGATCTCATCCGGGAGAATTATCCATTTAGCGAGCTGGTGGACCAGGAAGTCAACACGCTGGTTTTCCCCAACCTCGCGGCGGGCAATATCGCCTATAACCTGCTAAAGGAGGTGGGCGCTGCCGATGCCATCGGGCCGATCCTGCTCGGGCTGAAGAAACCCGTCCACGTCCTGCAGTTGGGAAGCTCAGTGAGGAATATCTATAACGTTGCGCTGGTGGCCATCGTCGATGCACAAATAAAATGTAAGAACCAGCCTTCCGACGAAGAGACCCGGAAGGCGCCCTGGTGGAGACGGAACCGGCCGCAGGGCGGTTCGCGAAGCTAGCCAACGAGAACAAAGAACTACCAATCAATGAAACTTTTTTCAGAATTCGGTCTCTACCTGCTCACCATGAAAGGGATGTTCTCCCGACCGGAGAACGGGAAGATGTATTGGAAGGAATTCATGCATCAGTGTTCGGAGATCGGGATCGGGTCGCTGGGGATAGTTGCCATCATTTCCGTTTTCATGGGCGCGGTATCCACCTTGCAGACCGCCTACCAATTGGTCAGTCCCTTCATTCCGCTATCGACCATCGCTCAGATCGTACGGGATACGGTCATCCTCGAGTTCTCCCCTACCCTCGTTTGCATCGTACTGGCGGGCGTCGTCGGCAGCAAGATCGCCAGCGAGCTGGGGAATATGCGGGTCAGCGAGCAGATCGACGCGCTGGAGATCATGGGCATCAATACCAAGTCTTACCTGATCATGCCCAAGCTTCTCGCGGCGATCATGATGATCCCCATGCTGGTCGTTATCTCGGCCGTCCTGGGCATCTGGGGAGGCCGGCTGGCAGGAACCATGACCGGGATCTTGTCCGGGGAGGCATTCGACAAGGGTTTGCACCAGCTCTTCAAACCCTACAATGTCTTTTTCGCCATGGCCAAGAGCTATACATTCGCCTTTATCATCGCGAGCATCCCGGCGTATTACGGATACAACGTGCAGGGCGGGGCGCTGGAGATTGGCCGGGCGAGCACACGGTCGGTGGTGGTGAGTTGTGTCCTGGTGCTCTTTTCGGATTATTTGCTGTCTGCTTTGCTGTTATAATATGATCGAGATAAAAAATATCAGGAAGGGATTTGGCGATCGCGTCGTGATCAACGATGTCAGCTCGGTCTTCGAGACCGGTAAATGCAACCTGATCATCGGGACCAGCGGGAGCGGGAAAACCGTGCTCATGAAATGCCTGGTGGGGTTGTTCGAGCCGGACAGCGGGGAGATCTGCTACGACGCGCGGAACTTTTCGGAGATGAATACCGAGCAGCGCAAGGAGCTGCGGCAAAGCATCGGGATGCTGTTCCAGGGGTCGGCTTTGTTCGACAGCATGACCGTCGAACAAAATGTTATGTTTCCCCTCGATATGTTCACCAGGAGCACGCCCGCGGAAAAGCTTAAAAGAGTGAACGAGGTGCTGGCCCGGGTGAACCTGGTCGATGCCAACAAAAAGTTTCCCGCGGAGATCTCGGGGGGAATGAAAAAAAGGGTCGGGATCGCCCGGGCGATCGTGCTCAACCCCAAATACCTGTTCTGCGACGAACCTAATTCCGGTCTGGACCCCCAGACGTCGCTGCTGATCGACAAGCTGATCAAGGAAATCACCGAGGAATACAATATTACGACCGTGGTCAACACCCATGACATGAACAGCGTTATGGAGATCGGAGACCATATCATGTATATGTACCAGGGGATCAAGGAATGGGAGGGCAGCAACAAGGAGATAATTTTTAGTAAGAATAAGTTGTTAAATGACTTTATTTTTGCCTCCGAATTTCTGAAGGACGCCAAGGATATGAGGATGCTGGAAGTGAAGGGCAAGATCGATAACAACCGGAACATGGATGAGTTATTAAAATAAATTTTTATTTGACATGTCAATCTTAGTGAACCAGCAGTCCAGGATCATCGTACAAGGCTTTACAGGAACGGAAGGCACTTTTCACGCCACGCAAATGATAGAATATGGTACCCAGGTGGTCGGCGGCGTAACGCCCGGCAAGGGCGGCACGAAACACCTCGAGCGGCCGGTATTCAATACCGTCGCGGATGCCGTTCGCTCGACCGGCGCAAACGTCTCGATCATTTTCGTACCACCTGCCTTTGCGGCGGATGCGATCATGGAGTCGGCCGAAGCAGGTATCGGCCTGGTGATCTGCATTACGGAGGGTATTCCGGTACAGGACATGGTGAAGGCTAAGAATTATCTGCAAGGTCGTTCCACACGCCTGATCGGCCCCAATTGCCCGGGTGTGATCACCGCCGGCGAATGCAAAGTGGGCATCATGCCGGGTTTTGTCTTCCGGCCGGGGAAGATCGGCATCGTCTCGAAGTCAGGCACCCTGACGTACGAAGCAGCAGACCAGGTGGCCAAGGCTGGCCTTGGGATCTCTACCGCGGTCGGGATTGGTGGCGACCCCATTATCGGTACGCCCACGAAAGAGGCGGTAGAATTGCTGATGAACGACCCGGGGACTGACGGCATCGTCATGATCGGCGAGATCGGAGGCAGCATGGAAGCCGAGGCAGCGCGCTGGGTGAAGGAGAATAACCGGAAGCCGGTAGTCGGTTTTATTGCCGGCCAGACCGCGCCCGCCGGACGGCGGATGGGTCACGCCGGCGCTATCATCGGCGGTGCGGACGATACCGCGGCCGCAAAGATGAAGATCATGGCCGAGTGCGGGATTACCGTGGTGCAAACCCCCGCGGAGATCGGCGCCACCATGGCGAAGGTGTTGAAGAAGTAGTTTCTTCCTGCAAATAAAGTAAGGCCGCCCCGGTTTAGTGGGGCGGCCCTTTCATTGATGGCCTTATATGTAGCGAGAACTCTTAGTAAGACCTGCGGTCGTGGCGAATGTCCCGGCGATCGTGCCTGAAGTCGTTCCGGTCGAACCGGAGATCCCGGCGGTCGTGACGGGCGTCAAAATAATGACCATCCCGGCGATCGCGGTTGAGATCATACCTGTCGTGGCCGATGTCGGCCCGGTCGTGGCGCACATCGGCGCGGTCATGGCGAACGTCCCTGCGGCCATGGTCGGGAGTCTGGGCCTGAGTAGCAACGGCGGCGAAGAGAAGCCCGGCGGTGAACAGGATGGTGAATTTCGTTTTCATAAATCTAGTTTTAAGTCGTGCTGAGCTCAATAGCGAACTCATATATAGGAAGGCGGGGGGAAGAAACCGTTTATTGCACAACCGTTATATCGATGTTAAAACGACGTTTTCATATGTAAATCAGGGGGATGCAAGCAGCAGTTGAATGAGAAGAATTAATTTTAGTCAAATTTCTCCTATGGGGTGGAAAATAATGGTAGCGGCCCTTTGCCTTTGCTCAAACGTTTTAACAAGTCGGGCGCAGCCACTCAAGGTCCAGCCCAATCCCCCGCGCTTTCTCCGCGAAGGCGACAAGATCGACCTTGCCGTCAAAGTTGTCAACCTCTCCGACTCGGAGCGGACCGGCCAGATGAGCCTTGAACTCACCGACCCCACCACCGGCGAGACGGCCGACGGGCTATTTACCAACATCCAGCCCAACCAGTATTTCACCGTTCCCGCCCACGGCAACTGGGTCGTAGCGTTTCCGCTGACCGTCCCTTACCAATATAACCGGCCCGTCACCTACCGCATCGTCGCGCAGGCGGGCAACTACAACGACGGTGAACAGGCTACCCTGCCGGTGGTCAGCAACCGGATGCTCGTGACCGAGACCTTGCCGATCAGCATTCCGGCGGACGGGACCTGGAGGTTCAAATTCGACAAGCTGCTCCAAAGCGGCGGGAGCGAGACGCTCAACAGCCACTTGCTGACCATCGAATTCACTTCTAATCCCGCCTGGTACGCGGTGCAAGCCCTTCCCTATCTCATGGAGTATCCGTACGAGTGCGCCGAGCAGACTTTCGATAGGCTGTATGCCAACGCCCTGGCGGGAAAGATCCTCGGCGCCTCACCCGGGATCGCCCGGGTTTTTGAACGGTGGCGTACGGTCGACACGTCTGCCTGGTTGAGCAGCCTGCAAAGGGACCCGGGACTCAAATCGGTATTGCTCGAGGAAACGCCTTGGGTGCTGGAAGGCAAGACCGAGGGCCAGCAAAAGAAAAATATTTCTCTGCTCCTTGACGTGATCCGGACAAGCCGGGAACTCGATTCGGCGATCGGGAAGCTGGCGGACATGCAGGCCGAAGACGGTGGATTCCCCTGGTTCGTTGGCGGTCCCGATGACCGGTACATCACCCAATATATCCTGACCGGCATCGGCAGGCTCCGGCGCCTCCAGGCCTTACCCGTGACAACGGACGCCAAAATAAAAAAGATAATGGCGGGCGCCCTCCCCTACCTGGATCGCATGATCGAAGCCGACTACGCCGTCGCGCTCAAAGTACCTGGCGGCATGCATGAAATTGACGCGGCCGATGCTCAGTATCTGTATATGCGAAGCTATTTCACCAATGGCATCCCGGGCGACGCGTTCCCTGCCGTAAATTTTTATCGCAAACTGGCGCAGCGGAGTTGGACGAAAGCCGGCCGTCAGGTACAGGGTATGTTGGCGCTCGCCCTGTTTCGGACCGGTGATGTGCAGACAGCGAGGAATATTGTCATGTCGCTCAGGCAAACGGCGATCCATGACACAGATCGCGGAATGTACTGGAAAGAGATGACAGGCGGTTTCCACTGGTGGCAGGCACCCGTCGAAACCGAATCTCTGCTGATCGAGACCTTCCGGGAGGTGAGCGGCGATGCAGTAGCGGATCGGGAAATGAAGACCTGGCTGCTGCGGCAGAAACAGACCCATCACTGGCCGACGACCAGATCGACGGCGGATGCCGTCTACGCGTTGTTGATAGGCGGACAGAACTGGCTGAGCCGGGAACGGCGGGTAACGATGAAGCTTGGCGAAAAGACAGTTGATCTGACCGCCGGTGAAGCAGGCGCCGGGTACAACAAAAAGATCTTCGACGCACCCTTTATAAACCCCGGTATGGGCAACATCACGGTGACGATGAAGACCGCGGATATGGCTGCCGGGAAGCCCGGCGCGTCCCCTGCCTCGGGCGCCGTATACTGGCAGTATTTCGATCAGCTCGATCAGATCGGCTCGGCGCATGCCGGCAACAACCACGCGCCGCTCCGCATTTCGAAACGTCTGTTCGTCCAGCGCCGTACGCCCGGCGGCCCGGTGCTGGATACGGTTCCGGAAAACGGGACGCTCCATGTCGGGGACCGCGTCGTCATACGGATAGTGATGCGGGCGGATCGCGATCTCGGGTATATCCACCTGCAAGACAAACGGGCGGCCTGCCTTGAACCGATCAGTGTACGCAGCGGGTATCGCTGGCAGGATGGGCTTGGCTACTACGAATCGACAAAGGACGCCGGCACCGATTTCTTCTTTCCCACCGTGCCTCGGGGTACTTACGCATTCGAATATCCGTTGATTGTGGAACAGTCGGGCGAATTCAGCAACGGATTGGCCGGCGTCGAATGCATGTACGCCCCGGAATTCGCCGATCATACGGAAGGCATCCGGTTTAATGTGGAAGATGCACAAAGATGACAACGGACGTACTGATCATAGGACAGGGAATTTGCGGGACTTTTCTCGGCCGGGAACTGGACCGCGCGGGGCTGTCATTCCTGGTCATCGATGAGGAACGGCCATCCACGGCATCCCGGGTGGCCGCAGGTCTGATCAACCCGGTGACGGGCAGACGGGTCGTGAAGACCTGGATGATCGACGAGCTCCTGCCGTTCGTGCGGGAGGCGTATGGGGAATGGGACGAGAACTTGCTGCGGCCGGTCGGTATCGTCGATTTCTTTCCAACGGTGCAAATGCGGCTGGCTTTTTTGAAAAGGATCGAAGAAAGCGGAGCATATTTGCGGTTGCCTGCCGACGATCGCCGGTGGGACGAGTTGTTCGGATATGAGTTGGGGTTTGGGATCATCGATACCTGCTACCTGGTCGATATGCCCCGGTTGTTGGCGCAAGGGCGGGCGGAGCTGGCCGCGAAGGGCAAGCTGCGGGAAGAGCCGTTTATATCCGCCGACCTTGCTGTGGGCCCTCGGATGGTGCAATACCGCGACATCGACGCAAGCTGGATCATCTTTTGCGACGGCATAAACTCGGCCGACCAGGGATTTTTTTCACGGCTGCCATTTGCGCCCAACAAGGGCGAGGCGCTGGTGATCGAAGCGCCCGACTTGCGGGAGAACGAGTTCGTCTTCAAGCGGGGCCTTAACCTGACGCCCTGGAAGGAAGGATTATATTGGGCCGGTTCATCGTATGAATGGTCCTTTAGCAACCCCGATCCGACGGCCGCATTTCGGGAAAGGACGGAAGCACAGCTTCGGAATTGGCTCAAAGTTCCCTTCCGCACGGTCGAACATGTCGCATCCGTCCGGCCCGCGACCGTCGAGCGGCGCCCATTCGTGGGATTGCACCCGGGGCAGCCGGCAGTAGGGATCCTCAATGGAATGGGTACAAAAGGCTGTACCCTGGCGCCGTTCTTTGCGCGCCAGCTGGCGAAATTGCTGGTCCATGGCGAACCGGTAATGCCGGAAGCGGATGTGGGACGGTTCAGAAATCTCCTGGGAACAGGCCGCAAATAATGAATATGCCAAAAAAGAATATCCTCATCATCAACGGAAGCGCGAGCGCGGCGTCATCCAACGGCCGACTGATCGGGCGGCTAGTGAAGGCGATGGAACGCGACTTCGGCATAACGCTCGCACCTGACCTGAAAACAATCCCGCATTTCGATCCGGAGTTGTCCACAGGGGACGCGCCGCCGGAGGTGCTGGCATGGAGAGCGTCGGTGGAAACGGCGGACGGTGTGATCATTTGCACGCCGGAATATATTTTCAGCATCCCGAGCGGACTGAAGAACGTTTTGGAGTGGTGTGTGGCGACGACGGTGTTCTCGGACAAGAAGGTCGGGATAATCACGGCGTCCGCAAGCGGCGAGAAAGGACATGAGGAGCTGCAGATGATCCTCCGCACCATGATGGCGAAGATAAATGAGGGGACGACATGGCTGATCCCGGGAATTAAGGGCAAAATGGACGGAAAGGGGGAAATAACCGACGAAATGACGCGACAAGCCTTTGATCAATTCGCGGATGCCTTCCGGACATTTGTCCTGGAATAATGGACCCGCCGGCAGAGCCTGCTCTTTTACAGGATGGCGGCAAGCGCGGCGCGGGCCGTGAGCTTTTGGGCTACAGGGTGGCGCCGGATGATCGTGGTTTTGCCGCTGATAAAGGAAAGCGGGTCCTGGTTCAGGACGGTTGCCATGGCTTCGTAGAGCTCGGGGAGCTCGTGGCGGAACTGCACGGGACTTTCGAAGAAGATCTCTGCGGCAACAGCCCAGAACTCGTGATAATTCGTGGCGGCATAATCGCCGAGCAGGTTCTTGATCCCTTTCTGTTGCATGGCGGTGAAGATCGGCCTGGCGACCTTCGAAAAATTGGGGAATTCTTTCTTAAAATGACGGTCCTCCTCGGTTTCTGTCACGAAATTGACATATGCGAGCGCGTGGGCCATTTCATGCAAACCGACATTGCAATTGGGCGTCTGATGGGAGATCCCTTTCATGAAATTATCCCAGGACAGATAGATGCCCGTCTGATCCACATGACCCATGAAGGGCCGGGAATAGAACCCGTAGTGATAGTCATCCCGCAGGATGAAGATATCGTCGAAATAATTGAGTTTGAATTTTTCCAGGCCGAATGTAAGCTGCACGGCCACGGCGCTGACCAGGATGGGCATTTCCGCGGTTTGCTCCACTTCTATATACCGGAAATTCTTGGAATGCTGGAACAGCCAGGTGCGAAAGAGGAATTTCCGTTGTTCATCCAGTCCCAACCGGTTGTAATAAGCCAGGTGACGGGAAACAACGGAGTGGTAGAAGGTTTCCCTGACTATAAAACGCTTAAACTGGTGCTTGTTATAAAGGCGTTGGACAAGCATCGTGACGGGGCGGTTCAAGAGAAGAATACCCAATACCAATGAACAAATGACAACGATTTCCATAAGGTTCATTTTTTCCTTAGTGATTCAAGAATCGATCGAGACAATCGGGTCTAACATTGGTCTTGGATACGGAACTATGGTCTTCAGAAGTTAGAGGGGATGACCTAGTGGCGGGTTTAATCAAGAGGAATGAATCGTACGGATAGACACCAAAATAGGAAAGAAATTCTGAAAATCAAAAGGATTGGCGGGAGCTTTTGTGCTCCCGTTGTAAACAATTGGCTTTAAGGGAGTTAGTCTGTGGCGCAGTTAGACCACCTGGCGCGTCAGGCACTTGGCGGCCGTGAGCGGCGGGCAAAATGGTTCCGGGAAAGGTAGATGCCTTCCCGGGCGACATGTCCTTCGAAGGGCGTATCGCACGGCATACTTTCGTCGCGTTGCAAGTCGATAGGGGTTTTTGGACTACCTTTGGCCCCTCAAAAGAAAAGACAGGCATGTATCGCACTCACACCTGCGGCGAATTAAGACAGGAACAGATCGGTCAGCAGGTAACGCTGGCGGGCTGGGTACAAACGATCCGGAAATTCGGGAGCATCACTTTCATCGACCTGCGGGATCGCTATGGGATCACGCAGCTGTTGTTCGGCGAGGAACTGAACAAGGAGCTGGCGGACGATCCGCCGGGGCGGGAGTACGTCCTGCAGGTCAGCGGTCTCGTGGCCGGCCGGGCCAGCAGGAATCCGCAGCTCCCGACAGGGGATATTGAAATAAAAGTAACGGCGTTCACGGTGCTCAACAAGTCCCTCACGCCCCCGTTTACGGTACAGGATGATACAGACGGTGGGGAAGACCTGCGGATGAAATACAGGTATCTCGACTTGCGGCGGCCGGTGGTCCGGAAGAATCTGGAACTGCGGTACGCGGTTAACCGCGCGGCAAGGGATTATCTCCATTCCAACCACTTCATGGACCTGGAGACACCCTTCCTGATCAAGTCGACACCGGAAGGCGCGAGAGACTTCGTCGTACCTTCGCGCATGAATCCCGGCCAGTTCTATGCGCTGCCCCAATCGCCTCAGACCTTCAAACAATTACTTATGGTGAGCGGCTATGACCGCTATTACCAGATCGTCAAATGCTTCCGGGATGAGGACCTCCGGGCGGACCGCCAGCCGGAATTCACCCAGATCGACTGCGAAATGAGTTTTGTCGAACAGGAAGACATTCTGAACATGTTCGAGGGCATGGTAAAGTACATTTTCAAGGCGGTAAAGAACATCGACTATACGGAAAAGCTGGAGCGAATGACGTGGGAGCAGGCGATGTGGCGGTACGGGAATGATAAACCCGATATCCGCTTCGGGATGCAGATCCTCAACCTGAAATCGCCATTCGTTGTGGACGGGAAGCTTTCGGCGAACGGCGGACTGATCGACGGGGCAGGTTTTGGAGTATTCGACTACGCCGAAACGGTATTGGCGATCGCAGTCCCCGGTTGCAGCGAATACACCCGGAAAATGACCGACGAGCTCACCGAATGGGTGAAGCGCCCGCAGATCGGTATGCAAGGACTCGTATACATCAAATACGGCGCCGACGGGACGCTGAAAAGTTCCGTCGATAAGTTCTATCCCGAGCCGAAACTGAGGGCGATCGCCGCGGCGGCCGGAGCAGTGCCGGGAGACCTGTTACTGGTGCTGGCAGGTCGGGAGGAGCGGACCAGGAAGGCAATGAGCGAGCTTCGCCTGGAAATGGGGAAACGGCTCGGCTTCCGGCGCGAAGACGAGTTTAAATTGTTGTGGGTGCTGGATTTCCCCCTGTTCGAATACGCGGAAGACGAGAACCGCTGGGTGGCCAGGCACCACCCGTTCACTGCGCCGAAACCTGCGGACATCGACGTGATGATCGCCAATAGCCCGGCGATCGAACAAGCGGAGAAATACCTCGAACATCCCTACAATCATATCAAGGCGAATGCCTATGACATGGTGCTCAACGGCAACGAGATCGGCGGCGGCTCGATCCGGATCTACCGGCGCGAGCTGCAGGAAAAGATGTTTGCGGCGCTGGGCATGACGCCGCAGGAAGCGCAGCAGAAATTCGGCTTCCTGCTTGGCGCCTTCGAATACGGTGCGCCGCCGCACGGGGGTATCGCGTTCGGGTTCGACAGGCTTTGCGCGATCCTCGGGGGCAGCGAGAGCATCCGGGATTTTATCGCATTCCCAAAGAACAACAGCGGCCGGGACATGATGCTGGATGCCCCCGGCCCGATCGATGAGAAACAATTGCAGGAGCTTTCGATTCAACTGAAACCCGGAGGAGCGTCATGAAAATCGTCTTGAAGATCGCGTCGGTACTGACCTGGTTCAATATTGTGTTCTGGGGGATTCTCGTCGGATTGTTCCTCCTGTTCGCGCTGCAGTTGGCCAACCTGCCGATCATCGCATTGGTCGTATTGCTTAGCGCGATCCCGCTGAATTGCTATGCGGGGCTGCGGCTGCAGGCGTGCATCCGGAATCCGGGGCTGCAGCTCAGTCATCAGACACCGGCAGGTATCCGGTTTGTGGGATTTATCGCATTATTTTTCGGGATCTGTCTGCTCTTCTCAGGCCTTTCGATGATCCACGATCCGAAGACGGCCCTGGCGAGCTGGACCGAACAGATGGAACAAATGCCCGAAATGGCGCGGCAGTATCCATACAAGAATGTCGGAGAAAGCTATTTCGTCCGGGTCGGGGGCGCAGCCGTTGCGCTTGGCCTGCTGGTATCCATCAATATTGTCCTTAATCTCCGGCTGCTTCGCTGGTATTATCTGCAGAGAAAGAACGAACGCTCATAACCGCCAGACTCGGCGGTAGCGGACCCACCAGGCGGCGATGGCTGCGATCAGGAAGCCGAGGAAACAGAGAATGATCAGGACCCGCTCTTGAGGGTCAAGCCGGATCCCTTTCCCGTCCTTGATCTTCCTTTTGCATTCCACGATATAGGTATCCACTCCGGGATACTGGCTGTTCATCTTATCGACCTTTTCAAAATCCCGAAGTGCATTGTGGTATTGCCGCTGCTCGTAGTAGATAAGGGCTCGGGCAAAAAGACGCGTGACCGGACTGCAGGCGATGGTAATACCCGCGCTGTGGATATATTCGTAAAGGATGCTCACAGGTACCGCGAAGTTCAACCCCGCGGCAAGGCCGCCATTGTTTTCAAGACTGCCGAAAGTGGTCAGCCCGACCACCTGCCCTTTTTCGTCGCAGACTGGTCCGCCGCTGCTGCCGTGGTTGATGTTGGCGTCCATTTGGATCAGGGGCCAGCCGCCGACGGATTTTTTGATCGCGCTGAGGATCCCTGTGGTAAGGGTGGGTTCAATGGCCGATTCGGCGGACACAAAGTCATTTTTTGTAACGGGCGCGGGATACCCATAGACATAGAGTTGTTCACCGACCTGCGGGAGCTCACGCGGCCCCAGGGTCAACATCGGCATTCCCGGTGGGACCTGGACTTTCAGGATGGCGATATCCTTGCCCGGCATGGGCTGTCCCTTGATCACAACCGATGCCACCTTTTTAATGGTATCCGAGTGGAGATTACCGCTGTCGCTCCGGTATACGACATACACGTTCTTTTTCAAATCGTAAAGGATCATCGAAAAAAGCCGTGAATAGACGGAGGCATAAGTATTGTAGAGCAAACTGCGTTGCTGTTCGGTAAAATGGGTGGCCCACGATGTCTCGAGAGCCGCAATACTGGCGTCGGTGATCTGCCGGAAGGCAGTCAGGATGAACTGGCGCCGGATAAAATTGTCATCCCGGTCGATCAGGTGGCAATTGGTGGCCACAAAGCCGTCGCTGCTGATAAAAAAACCGGTGCCGGTAGCAGTAATCTGTTCCGGTTGCTTGATGTAGTCAAAACTGGTCTGGAAGAAACGCTCGGGCCGGCTATTCATTTCCCGCAGCACAATATCCAGTTTCTGCTCCGGCATGACGCCGCCGCCATGGTCGAGCTTCTGGATGGAATCCAACAGGCTATTGAAAGCCCTGTCGTCCATTTTTATGCTGTTGACATAGACATTTGCGGTGTATTCGGTGCGGATCATCACGACGCCGGGGCGATTGAGCGCATAGTTGACTACCGCGGACAGTTGGGCGTCCTGGGCGGCTGCGGGGAGTGCGGCCAGTAACGAGGCGACGAGGATAGCTGTCTGAAAGAGCGATCTCATGTTTAGTCGGTTGACCGATCTCATGTTTAGCCGATTGACTTTAAAACACTAAAAAGGATAAGTTGTTGTACTATTGTCACTTAATAATTTGTTATGGATGCTTCCCAGGCGCCGTTGGCAGAGCGGCTGAGGCCGGTAACGCTCGATCAGCTCGTCGGTCAGCAGCACCTGACCGGTAAAGGCAGCGTTTTGCGTACCGCGATAGAGCGCGGAAAGCCTCCGTCCATGATCCTTTGGGGACCCCCGGGCTCGGGAAAAACGACGATCGCAGGCATTATCGCGAATTCGCTTCAGGTACCCTTCTATACACTGAGCGCCATTTCTTCGGGCGTCAAAGAGGTGCGGGAGGTGATCGCCGAGGCCAGGGAAAAGACAAGGGCCATCCTCTTCATCGACGAGATCCATCGGTTCAATAAAGGCCAGCAGGACGCCCTGCTGGGGGCGGTCGAAAAGGGGATCGTAACCCTGATCGGCGCGACTACTGAAAACCCCTCCTTCGAGGTCAACAGCGCTTTGCTCAGCCGGTGCCAGGTCTATGTGCTCCGGCCACTGACCGCGGACGATCTCGCGGGGCTGCTGCGGCATGCATTCCGGGAGGATGCCCGGCTTCGCGATTCGGGGATCGAGCTCAGGGAAACCGCGGCGCTGATCAATATCTCCGGCGGCGACGCCCGGAAGCTCCTCAACTTGCTGGAGGTTGTTTGTGACGCGCTGGGAAAAGGGGGAGTGATCACCGACGAAGTGGTGATGGAGATCGCGCAGCAACGGATCGCCTTGTACGACAAGAAGGGCGAGCAGCACTATGACATCGTTTCGGCCTTTATCAAGTGTATCCGCGGGAGCGACCCCAATGCGGCGGTTTACTGGCTGGCGCGTATGATCGAAGGGGGGGAGGACGTAAAGTTCATCGCCCGCCGGATGCTGATCCTGGCCAGTGAAGATATCGGGAATGCGAACCCGAATGCACTGCTGCTGGCCAATGCCTGCTTCGAGGCGGTCAACAAGATCGGGTATCCCGAATCCAGCCTCATCCTGTCGCAGTGCGCAATCTACCTGGCCGGCTCACCCAAAAGCAATTCGGCTACTACGGCTATCGGCGCCGCCCGGGCGGCGGTTCGGGAGCATGGCGACCTGCCTGTCCCCCTGCATGTCCGGAATGCTCCTACCGGGCTGATGAAGAATCTCGAATACGGCAAGGGCTATCAGTATAGTCATTCTTACGAGGGCAATTTTTCGCCGCAGGAATACCTGCCAAAGGAGATCGCGGGAACCGCCTTTTACGACCCCGGAAAGAATGCCCGCGAAGAGGAGATGCGCAAATTCTTAAAATCCTTGTGGGGAGATAAATATGGATATTGAGCATCGGGTAGAATGGACCGTCCGTGCTTTCGGCGAGCTGACCAACGCCGAACTGTACGCGATTCTGAAATTACGGAGCGAAGTCTTTGTCGTCGAGCAAAACTGCGTATTCCTGGACATGGATGACAAGGATCAGCATTGTCATCATGTGATGGGCCGGACCGGGGACCGCTTGCAGGGATATTCCCGCATCGTTCCGCCGGGGATTTCCTATGCGGAATCTTCTATCGGGCGGATCGTAAGTTCCCCGGCCGCAAGGCGGTCGGGGATCGGCCGGGAATTGCTTCGGGTAAGCATCGATGTGCTATACCGGCTTCATGGCAAAAGAGATATCCGTATCGGCGCGCAATACTATCTCAAGGATTTTTACGAATCCTTCGGCTTCGTCCAAATGGGGGAAATCTATCCCGAAGATGGAATCAGCCATATTGAAATGTTACTATCTATAAATCGTTAAGGGGGATTCCTTAATTGGGAATGCTGTCTCTAAAATAGTTGGTTTAGAATACACAATTATTCCCTGATATTTCGTTTCTTGTATGTCGCTCCTTTCTCATTTTGATTGAGAGAGCAGCAGTCCAAACCATCGGAAAACTAAATCTAATATCAATGAAACAGAGTCTACACTCCTTTCTTTGGAAGTGTCTGTGTGTACTGGCCATTACCCTCTGCTACTTTTCATCTTTCGCCCAGGAAGACGAAAGGAATACAACTGAGTTTGGCTTCACGACCGGTCCTATTGTAGCGCTGACAGATCTGGGCGGTCATGCCGGCAAGGGCACGACCTTCATCAAAGACTATAATTTCAATACGACTAAGCTGATGTTCGGCGCCTATTTCGCCGCATATCCGGCTCAGTGGCTCGGGTTCAGGCTCTCGGCTAATTACGGCAATATCCAGGCATTTGATGCCGACATTAAGCCGAAAGGCGGTGATGAGGTGAGCCGGCTCGACCGTAACCTCGATTTCCGGTCCGTTATTTTGGAAGGCACGGCGATGGCCGAAGTTTATCCCACGGTCTTTCTGGAAGAAGACCCCGAAGATGTACAGGGCCGTTTGCGCCCCTATGGTCTGATCGGCGTAGGTTTCTTCCACTTCAATCCGCAAGGCAGCTTGTCGAACGGACGCGGGATCACGACCTGGTATGATCTGCGTCCGCTGCACACGGAAGGAGAAGGATGGGTGCCCGGCGTGAAGGAATACAACCTGAATCAGCTGAATATCCCGTTGGGCGCCGGTATCAAATATTACCTGAGCGAGGACCTGAATATCGCTTTCGAATTGGTTTACCGGAAGCTCTTCACCGACTACCTGGATGACGTGAGCGGAGCTTATGTCGATCCCTCGTTGTTCACCCAACATCTGTCAGCATCGCAGGCGGCGATCGCCGAGCAGATTTCGAACAAGGCGGCGTTCGGCTACAATACGCCGAGCTATCACCCCGGAGACAAGCGGGGAACGCCGTCGAACAATGACGCCTACTTCACGTTTGGGGTCAAATTGGGGATACGGCTGACGGGCGGCCAGCGGGAGCGGTGGTACAATTCGACGCACTGTCCGCTGCTGAGATTCTAAAAGTTCTGGTTATTTTGTTCTATAGTTGTTGATCGTACTCTTAAATTGATTGTTGATCCGTACCCTATTTTTTTATTGATTTTAAAAAATCAATAGTGTTATGATCCGAACCGCACACCCTAAGAAAACTACCCTGTCCGCCGCATTGATCGGCGGCGTAACAGCGCTGAGTCTGGCGCTGCTGCTACAATCGACCGCGATGGCGGCATCCGGGCCTCCCCGTGACGCCCCTCCTACCCCCACTGCCGGCGCTGATACGATACACAGTATCCAGGTAAGCAAAGGACAAACCAGCAAGAAGCAAAAGATCAGGTTGTATCCGGACGCCCGGCAGCAAGTGTTGTTCTTTTCCGCTAATGGCGAGGAGGGGAAGGTCTATCAACTATTCCTGTTCGATATGGATGGACGGCTGGTGACCCAGGCCCATATCCGCAATAAAGAAACTACGGTGCTCACGACGATCGCCGAGGGCAACTACCTTTTCGAGGTCTTTACCGATGATGAAAGGATCGAGAACGGGCAGTTGACCGTGCGTTGAGCCCGAAATGAACAACCAGTAAGCAGGCAGGGAAATTGGTAAAATCCGAATATCCGAGGTTAAGTAAAACCTGATCCGTTCCCTATTTAGGTACCCTTTACTAAAAGATTTTATTAATCACTTCCTGTCATGCTTATTGGCTTATTGGCCCCCCGGGGGGCTTTTTTCGTTGCCACGGGGCGAAAAAGGCATGAATTTTGCGGCCCTGCGGGGTTGGCAAGCAGCCAACACTCCTGGAAAGAATGCTCGCAATCCGACATACGTCCCTCCGCTATATTTGCAATTTCATGCTGATCCTGGCCCATGTTTCCATACTGGGCTCGCGGTCTGATCACAAATACTACCGGTTTTCGAATATCCACAGGACCGGGACCAGCTATTATGCGAGGGCGGTCGCAGCTGACCGGGTTCAGGGGCCATCCCGTTCCGGGTGGACAAGAGAATCCAAAGGCCTGCTGTTGGATAAGCGCTTTTCCCCCGAGCACGCTTTTTGCCTGTTCAATCCTCTTTTCTCCCATCCGCTAATGGTTGGCGAGTCATGGGTGGGTCACCTGCATTACCCCATGTTTGCCGCCTCGACCGCTCAGCCCTGGAGTCCCAGGGGCCCTCCCGCCACCCGGCTGATCTGACATTCGACCTGCGTTTCCTCGCCACGATCCGGCGCCGTTATTCCTGCGGCCGATACGTTTTTTAACGTTTGAGGCGACGCTCCTCTCTGAACCTGTGAATGATTTTTCATGAACAATTGCTATTTTTCATGCTTTTTCGAAGACAGTGAATGGCGACTGCGGGCCGTGGTGCACGAGAACCAATACCTGCTCCTTTATGAAGTGGAACCGGAAGATAGACGGCTCTATGGCCGCTTCGGGATAAAATTCATCCTGCAGAACAGGCATGCCTACCTGGATGTGCGATGCAGCCATCCCGTCGAGCAGGATTTTGCCTATGAACAGTCCCTGGTCGCGGGCCTGAGGAAATACCTGCTGACGCAATGGATGCTGCCATAGATGCCGTTACTGCAGAAAGATCGCCGCGGCTTCCGCCCAGTCGTTGATGCGGTCATAGCCGGTGATGTTTAGATTGTGGGCGGCAGTGAACAAGTAAGGCTTCCCTTTGAAATTCTTCAGGTTTTTCACGTGATCGTCGATCATATAATCTCCGAAGACCAGATCCTTGCTGCCGCAAAGCGCCACCTGCTTCCAGCTGAGGAACGGGAAATGGTCGCCCAGCCACTCCAGCTTGTCCTTTAGGGAATTGGGAAATTCGGTGGCCGCCGACACGATGTACACTTCGTACCGTTCGTTCAATTCCCGGAGGACATCGACGCTATCCTTCATGACAGGCAGGTGACGGAAGAATCCGGGACCGCACAACCGGTCCATGACCATCGCCTGATGGTCCTCAGGAAACCCTTTTACCCAGGACCCGGCTAACATCTTATCCCAGTCGACCTCGCCCCCATGCGTCTCCCGGTACCATTTGATCATATCGCCCATCGGGTCGGCGATCACCTCGTCCATGTCAATGATGATCCTTTCCATAGTCAGTTCGCCGGAAGACCGGGATTGTCAAATTTTATTTTAATTCATCCTTTAAGAACCTGGCGGTAAAGCTTTCCTTGTTCCTGGTCAGTTCCTCTGGGGTGCCTTCGAAAAGGATCCGGCCGCCGCCGTCACCCCCCTCTGGCCCCAGGTCGATGATATGGTCGGCTACCTTGATCACATCCAGGTTATGCTCGATGACCAGCACGGTATTCCCGCGATCGACGAGTTTGTCGAGGACCTCCACCAGGTGGCGGATGTCTTCGAAATGCAGACCGGTAGTGGGCTCATCGAGGATATAGAAGGTCTTTCCGGTATCCTTCTTTCCCAGTTCCGTCCCCAGTTTCACCCGTTGGGCTTCCCCGCCGCTGAGCGTGACAGCGGACTGGCCAAGCGTGATATACCCCAGCCCGACGTCCTGCAGGACCTTGATCTTCCGGTAGAGGTAGGGCACGTTCTGAAAGAATTCTACCGCGTCGTCTACGGTCATGTCCAGCACGTCGCTGATGGATTTTCCCTTATACCGGATCTCGAGCGTTTCCCGGTTATACCTGCGGCCATTGCATTTTTCGCAATGCACGTAGACGTCCGGCAAGAAATTCATTTCTATGACACGCATTCCGCCGCCCTCGCAGACATCGCAACGTCCGCTTTTGACATTGAAGGAAAAGCGCCCCGCGTTATAGCCGCGGATCCTGGCCTCGGGAACGGACGCGAAAAGGGTGCGGATATCGGTAAAAAAGCCGCAGTAGGTGGCAGGGTTGCTGCGCGGCGTGCGACCGATAGGCGACTGATCGATCTCGATTACTTTGTCGACATGTTCCAGCCCCTTGATCGCTTTGTATTCCATGGGCGAAACCCGCGAGTTGTACGCGTGCTTGCTCAGGATAGGGTAAAGCGTCTCGTTGATCAGCGTGGATTTGCCGCTCCCGCTGACCCCGGTGACAACGATCAGCTTGCCGAGCGGAAAGCGGACATCGACGTTTTTCAGGTTATTGCCTTTAGCTCCCTTCAGTTCGAGGTATTTGCCGTTCCCTTTCCGCCGTTCCGAGGGAACGCTGATCTTTCGCTCGCCGTTGAGGTAGGAGGCGGTAAGTGTATCCAGTTTCAGCATGGCCGGAGGTCGGCCCTGAGCCACGATCCTGCCTCCATGGTGGCCCGCCTTTGGCCCGATGTCCACCAGATAGTCCGCCGACAGCATGATGTCCTTATCGTGCTCCACCACCAGGACGCTGTTACCGATATCCCGCAAATTCTTCAGGGCATGAATGAGCCGCTGGTTATCACGCTGGTGCAGCCCGATGCTTGGTTCGTCGAGGATATAGGTGATACCCTGAAGCTGGGAGCCGATCTGTGTGGCAAGCCGGATCCGCTGGGATTCTCCGCCGCTCAGCGTTCTCGAGGCGCGGTCGAGCGTGAGATAGGTCAGCCCGACATCGAGGAGGAAGCGGAGCCGTTCGCGGATCTCCTTGAGGATGTCCTTGGCAATGATGTTCTGCTTCGGGTTGAGTTTCTTTTCCACGTCCGAGAACCATTCCGCAAGCCGGTTGAGGTTCATCGCGCTCAGTTCGGCGATATTCCGCTCTCCTACCCGGAACCAAAGGCTTTCTTTCCGCAGGCGGGCGCCACCGCATGTCTCGCAGGTAGTGAGTTCCATGAACCGCTCCACCCATTCGCGGAGGGAGTCCGAATTGCTACCCGCAAACCAGCGCCGCAGAGAATTCACGAGTCCTTCATATTCCTCGGCATAGATCTGGCCGCCGGTCTCACTGCCGTCGAAGGTTACTTCCGGATTGCTGTCTCCCGTTTCGTTCCCGTACAGGACAAGGTTCAGCGCCTTTTTCGGCATGTCATCGACCGGTGTATCGAGGCTGAACCGGTTCTTCTTCGCAAGCTGCTGGACCTGCCGGAACATATATGCCTCGCGTTCTTCGCCAAGCGGTTCGATCGCGCCTTCATTGATGCTCTTCGACCGGTCGGGGATGAGCGCCTCCATGCTGATCTGGTACACTGCGCCGAGGCCTTTGCAGGTCGGACAGGCCCCATAAGGCGAGTTGAAAGAAAAACTATTGGGTGAAGGCTCCTCGTAGCTGATGCCCGTCTCCTCGCACATCAATTGCTTGCTGTACTGCAGGACCCGGTTATCGTCGTTGACGAGGATGAACAAAAGGTCCTTCCCCATCTGCAGGGCCTTTTGGACGCTGGCGGAAAGCCGGATCTTCATATCCCCGGTTACCGCCATCCGGTCGATCACGACCTCGATATCGTGGATCTTGTACCGGTCCACCTGCATTTTTGGCGCGAGATCTTTGACCTCGCCGTCCACCCTCACTTTCACATAGCCTTTTTTGCGGATGTCCTCGAAAAGTTCCCGGTAGTGGCCCTTCCGGCCGCGTACGAGGGGTGAAAGGATCGAGATCTTCTTGTTCCTGAACTTTCTAAAGACATTGTCTACGATCTCTTCCTCGCTGAACTTTACCATTTTCTTCCCCGTGTTGTAGGAATGCGCCTCTCCGATCCTGGCGAAGAGCAACCGGAGGAAGTCGTAGATCTCGGTGACCGTACCGACGGTGCTCCGCGGGTTCTTGTTGGTCGTCTTCTGTTCAATGGAGATCACCGGGCTGAGACCGGTTATTTTGTCCACATCCGGCCGCTCCATGTCCCCGATGAACTGCCGTGCATAGGCGCCAAAACTTTCCATATATCGGCGCTGGCCCTCCGCATAGATCGTGTCGAAAGCCAGGGAAGATTTCCCGCTTCCGCTGATACCCGTAATGACTACGAGCTGGTTTTTCGGGATGCGGATGTCGATATTCTTAAGGTTGTGTACCCGGGCGCCGGATACTTCGATCGATTCTTCTTCCGGGAGAAGCCCGGTGTCGGTATTGTTCCTGGACATATTGCAATTTACATACAACAATCGGAATGGCGGGGTGGTTTTGCTAAATTTTTTGGAATGGCGGCTGTGGTTGCAAAAAAGGCCGGAGCGATGCTCCGGCCTCAAAGGGACAGGTTCAAATGATTATGGATCAATTATTTATGGAGCGTGACGGTCGGAACATGGACGACCTTCATCGAATCCACCACGATATTGCTGATGGTGGTGTCCTGGTACCCGTCGAGCCCTTTGAAATCGAGGGAATAAGTACCGGTCGGAACGTTCCGGAACTTGTATTCGCCGTCCCCGAAGGGAACCGCATACAGCGTATCGGTGGCAGTATAGGCGGTCACGAGCGCGCCCGCGCCATCCGGCAGCACGGTGCCTTCGATCTTGGCCATATCCCGGTCGTTGAAGACGACGATGTAGGGGTTGAGCAGGAACGCTCCGTTCCAGAAGAAGATGGAGCGGGCCAGATTGAAGTCCAGCCACATGGAAAGTTGATTGTTGCTGACGGTCGCCACATCGGTCCGGCGGACATTGACCGTGAAATAGGGATTGGGACCGAATACTTCAAGCGGATAGGAAGTCGTGCTGTCCGTATACACCCTGTTGTCATTGCCAAGGGTGATCCGGATCTTCAGGACCTTGCCGGTCGTGATGAGGCTGGATGCCAGAAGGGTATCCGTGCCGTTCCGGAGCGCCAGCAGGTTATACACGCCCGGCGTAATGTTCAGCGTATCCCAGATAACCGATTTGTCCGAACCGTCACGTCCCCGGCCGCAATAGCCGTCGTCCCACTGACCCTGGTCGTCGTTGTCGCTCTCACGGGATGCGGTGTCGACCTCGACGGCGACCTGTCTAACGTCAATGAGTACACTATCGAACAAAGCGGGGCCGTCCATCATGTACAGAGAGACCTGCGTCTTTCCTGGTGGGATGTTGGCGTTGTTCGAGGAACCGCTTTTGTTGCACGAGACTAATGAACCGGCGAGGAATAGTACGGTTGCGCCGACAAGGGCTGTCAGCCAGACGCTCATTGTTTTCATGTTGTTTTGTTTTATGCGTAGAGGTACTCCATCGTCCGCCTTTTGGTTGCCAAAAACCGTTCCAAACCAGCGTTATTGATCCGTTAAAAAGATCATCGCACCTCTTTTACAGCGGGTTACGGAAAAAGCATGTGGAAATTTAGGAATATTGGCCTGACGCCATTATCTTTGCCGCAGTTCTTACAACATCTCTTATCAAGAAAGGCTGAGGGAAATGGCCCGTTGAAGCCTTGACAACCTGCTGATGCTTGCACACAAGCTGAAAGTAAGGTGCCAACTCCATCCCGAGGAAGATCGGGACAGATAAGTCAGATTCCGGCTTGAAAATATCGAACAACCATATTTAGAGCTCTTCTGACAGATCAGAAGAGCTTTTTTTTTCTGATCATCTCTTGGTAAAGGTGTCGCTGAACAAACTTTTTTTAACCGTAAAATTTGTTTGACATGCAGGCGACAACAAAGTTGATTCACAGTATTCCCGTAGATCCATTGACCGGCGCGATCGCCGTGCCGATTTACCAAACCTCGACCTTTGTCCAGGACGCGCCTGGCGTGAACAAAGGGTATGATTATGCGCGGACCGGAAACCCTACCCGTGCTACCCTGGAAAGCCTGATCGCGCAGCTCGAAGGGGGCAGTACCGGCATTGCCTTTGGCAGCGGCCTGGCGGCGATCGACGCGGTCGTTAAGTTGCTGGAAACCGGGGATGAGATCGTCGCCGTGGACGATATCTACGGCGGTGCCTTCCGGCTCTTCGAACAGGTGTACAAAAAATTCGGGATCACCGTCCGTTACGTTGACACCACCAGTGTGGAAAGGGTGCTTGACGCGCTGACGCCGCGAACGAAACTCATCTGGATCGAGACGCCGACCAATCCTACCCTCAAGATCACCGATATCCGGGCGATCGCGGCACTTGCCAGGGCGTATGGTTGCCTGCTTTGCGTCGACAACACTTTCGCATCGCCGGCATTGCAGAAGCCCTTGTCCCTGGGTGCGGATATTGTCGTGCATTCGGGCACCAAATACCTGGGCGGCCATAGCGACCTGATCGCGGGCCTGGTGGTGACAGCGGACCCGGAATTGGGACAACGCGTGAAGTTTTTGCAAAATGCCACCGGCGCCATTCTGGGACCTTTTGACAGTTGGCTGCTGATCCGGGGGATCGAAACCCTTCACCTGAGGGTCAGACAGCATTGTGCCAGCGCCCTGGCTATCGCCGGGTTCCTGGAAAAGCACCCGGCCGTGGACAAGGTGTATTATCCGGGACTGACCGCCCATCCCGGCCATGCGGTCGCGGCCGGCCAATCGAAGGGATTCGGCGGCATCGTGAGCTTCTCGCTGAAAGCCGGTACGATCGGGGCTGCGACGGATTTCGTGACCGCAACCCGGTTGTTCCGGCTGGCGGAAAGTCTGGGCGGTATCAAGAGCCTCGTTTCGCATCCTGCGCAAATGACGCACAAGACGATCCCGGCCGAACGTCGCCGCGCGGCGGGCGTCGCGGACAGCCTGATCAGGCTATCGGCCGGCCTGGAAGATACCGAAGATCTGATCGAAGACCTGCGGCAGGCGTTGGATGCCGTATCGGCTTCGACCGTATCAAGCCAAAAAATTGCAGTAGCATGTTAAATCACAAAGCATAATGGAAACACACAAGCAGCTTACTATCGGCCTGTTCGGATTTGGCGTCGTCGGGGAAGGCTTATACAAGGTCCTCCGGCAAACCCCCTCGCTGAAAGCGACGATCAAAAAAGTGGTCATCAAAAATCCGGGTAAGAAACGCGATGCACCGGCCGAATTGTTCACGACCGACCGTGACGTCGTTTTGAACGATCCCGGGATCAATGTGATCGTGGAAGTGATCAATGAGTCCGGACCCGCTTTTGAGATCGTTTCGACTGCACTGCGCAGTGGGAAGTCGGTCGTCAGCGCCAGCAAGAAAATGATCGCGGAACATTTGCCGGAACTGCTCCGGCTGCAGCAGGAAACGGGCGCCTCCTTTTTGTACGAATCCGCCGCCTGCGCTTCTATCCCGGTGATCCGCAACCTCGAGGAATACTATGATAACGACCTGCTCCATTCGATCAGGGCGATCGTCAACGGGAGCACGAATTTCATTCTCACGAAGATGTTCGAGGAGAAGCTCGGATTTCAGGAAGCGCTATTGCTGGCTCAACAGCTTGGGTTTGCGGAAAGCGATCCATCGCTGGATGTCGAGGGCTATGACGCGGCCAATAAGTGGACCTTCCTGTTGACGCACGCCTATGGGATCGTGGAACCGGCTTCGGCGCTGGTCTTCAACGGGATCCAGCATATTCAGGCGGGCGATGCGGCGGTGGCCGGGGAAAAACACTTTGACATCCGGTTGGTCGCGCAGGCGAAGAAGTTGCAAAACGGCAAGGTTGCCGCCTTTGTCCTCCCGCAGTTCGTCCCTAAGGATGACCACCTGGCCTTTGTACGTAACGAATACAACGGCGTCGTGATCGAAAGCGGGTTCGCGGACAAACAATTTTTTTATGGCAAGGGCGCCGGCTCGTTCCCGACCGCTTCCGCGATATTGAGCGACCTGTCGGCGTTGCGCTACCAGTATAAATACGAGTACAAAAAACTGTATCACCACACGCCGCATGAGCTGACCGACGACTTCTACATCCGCATCTACCTCAGCTTCGACGATTGGAAATACATTCCGCGGGACCGGTTCGAATGGATCGAGGAATGGCATGCGGAATCCGACCGGAAATACCTCATCGGCGTTATTCAATTCAGGGAGATCGCCGCTCAGCGCTGGTGGAGGGAGCACAGGACCTCGCTCGTGCTGACGCCCGAGCCGATCATCCAGGATGTCGAGATCCGGAGACTCAAAAAGAAGAGTCTCGAGCTCGCGGGGGTAGATCCGTAGCCTCCTGCTGGTGGCGCCATAGCTCGCGGAAATCCGGGTTGTTCGCACGCAGGTCGTCGAAGCTGCCCTCGGCAATGACCCGACCCCGGTGAAGCATGTAGATATAGTCGAAGCGGGGGAGCATATGAAGACGGTGAATGGACGAAATGATCGCCTTGTCCGCGAAGACCCTGAACAAACCTTCATAGATCAGTGCCTCCGTGCGCGGGTCGACGCTGCTCGTCGGCTCGTCCAGCAGGACCAGGCTGCTGTCCCGCGCGGCAAGGATACCGCGGGCCAGGGCAAGGCGTTGCTTTTGCCCGCCGGAAAGGTTCACGCCCTTTTCGCGGATATCCGATTCCAGCCCCTGCGGCAATTGCCGGACGACCTCGGTGAAATGCGCGCTCTCGCACACCTGCAGGATCTCCGCCTCGCTGAACGGCAAACCGAGTGTGATATTATAGGCCAGCGTGTTTTCAAAGATCTCGGGCTCCTGGGGAAAAAGGGTGACGTCTTCGTTGATACGGTCCAACCAGGCCTGGGCGTCGGGCTCGTTCGTTTCGGATGGCGCCACCTCGATCTCCAACCCCGGTTCCGGTTGATAAAGTCCCCGCAACAAAGACAACAGGGTCGATTTCCCGCTGCCGCTTTCCCCGATCAGCGCGATCCTGCGGCCCCGCCGAATGGTCAGTTGCAGGTCGTGGAGACTTTGGGCATGCTGGCTGGCATCATAGGTCGGCAGGTGCGTAAAGTTCAGGCCGCGGAGGCTGATGGTCTTCCAGTCTTCGGGCAAGCCGTCCGGCCGGTCGGCGCGATGCTGCTGCGCATAAGCTGCGCTGAGGGTGGCAGCGGTCTGGACGTTGGTATTGTATTGGACCACGTCGGTGTACATCCAGGCCATGTCCTGGAATACGCTGTTGAACTGGTTTACGTATAATAGCAGCGCCGCAAGGGCTCCGATCTCAAACGTCCGGCCCGGCGTCCAGTGCTGATAGACATATCCGAATGTGATCAGCCCGTAAATGCAGACGATCACCATCTCCGCCCAAAACCATTTCCATTCATTGATGATCGCATTCCTGCGAAACGGCCTGAAGATCTGCTGGAATTTTTTCATCAGGCCCGTCTCCATGCTCCTCTCGAGTCGAAGCGTAATAACGGTCATGATGTTCGAAAGGCTGTCGAACAAGGTTGCCGAAACGATATGCTCCTTCTCGTTCACTTCTTCCAGCGTTTTGACAAATGGCTTGTCGAAGCTGCGAATGACAAAGACATTGACCGCGCCGAGGCAGAGCGCGGTCACACCATACCCGACGGGCAGGAAATAAAGAATGGCGCCCACGGAGAAAATGAATTTCGTGATAGCGTTGACGTAAGTGAAGCCCCGGTCGAAGAACTCCCTGAGCGACTCGTAGGCCTTCCGGACGCGGTTGATGGTCGCCCCGCTGTGATTGTCCTGGTGCCATTTCACCGGCAGGTGGAGGACCTGGTGGTATTTTTCCTGCAGGAAATTGCGGCTGAGGTCGAAGGCGAGGCTTCGCTCCATGACCCGGGCGGGTCCGTGAAAACACCACTGAAAGAACTTCAGCGCGATATACGTGATGACATAAATACCCGTATACCGCAGGATGTGCCGGGTATCATGTTGAAGTTTGTCGAAGTACCACCCGAGCAGCAGCGGCGTCAGCGACCAGATCGCGTTGGCGATAATGAACATCGCGTACACCTTGAGATATTTCTTGCGGTCCCTGCGAGCGTAACGCCAGGCAGTCCGGAGCAGCGATATATAGGGATTGGCCATCGACGCTGCGAAGGTAGCACATCCGGGCCTACCGGCCCGCTGCGGGGACGCTTAGGTCCGCATCGTTCCCGTAATGTCCGGCCGCTCATCCGGGCGGTTGTCCATTCGCGCCCCGCTGAACAGGAACTGGATGCGGAGCTTGTCCTTGTCGAAGATGCAGGTGAGGGTGTCTCCATGGATCGCCTCGACGTAACGGAAGGTCAGCACCAGCGTGTGGTAGTCTTTCCAGCCTGCACTGGCGGCGACCGGCGAGTCAAAGTCGATCCGGCGAAGCGAAAACAACGAATGCGCAGAAGGCTTTCGGTTGCCCTTCATGATCCATTTGTTGATCCCGCAGGTAATGACGATATCGGGCTTGCCTTCCTCTATCAGGGTGAAAACAATGCGGTCGCCCGGAAACCGGAACGAAACGGCTTTTGCATGGAAGTCGTTTGGATCGAGTGTGAAAATTTTGCCGGACAAGGCGGCCGATTCGGGTGAGACCCGGTACAATTGAGGCGGCGGCAGGACAAGCTCCTGTAGCTCCTGCCGGAGTTTCCGGTATTCCGCCGGGCTCGACGCCAAGGTCCGGTGGTCGGTCAGCGCGGGATAAAGATGGTCCCAAACGGTATGCATCGTCGCTTCCTTATCGGCGCTTTCACTCGTGATCGCGACTACCGTATCTTTTTCCGGAAAGACCATGCTGTACTGCCCGTATGCGCCGTCCGCCCGGAACCCGCCGGGCGGGTTCAGCCAGAATTGAAAGCCATAGCCATATCCCCATGAGCTGTCCTGTTTTCCCGTCCCGATCTCCTTTTTCGTCGCTAACGTTACCCATTCCCCGCTAACCAGCCGGCGGCCGTTCCATTTACCCTGCTGCAGGTACAGCTGGCCGAGTTTTCCGATATCCTCGGTGCGGATGCGAAGGTTGGAAGCGCCCATATTCACGCCTTCGGCATTCTCGGTCCAGCTGGCGCCAGTAATACCCAGCGGCACATAGAGCCGCGTTTTTAGCCAGGCGTGGACGTTTTGGCCGGTAACCTGCCGGATGATGGAACTGAGCATATAACTGGCGCCCGAGTTGTACAGGAATTGGGTGCCTGGCTCGTATACGACCGGCAGCGCCAGAAAGGTCTCTTCCCAGGTCGTTCCGGGCGGCGTATGTTCCAGCGTGAGGATCGAGTCCTTCTCCTGGCAGACGGACATGCTTAAGAGGTGACGGACCTTCAGTTTCGCCAGGTTGGTGCTCACCGACGAAGGCTGGTCTTTTGGGAAAAAGGAAATCACGGGGTCGTCCAGCTTCAGCTTCTTTTCATCGATTGCGATGCCGATGGCCGTACCGGTAAAGCTTTTGCTCAGCGAATACAATTGCTGGTGTTGGTCGGGGCCGAAAGGATACCACCAGCCCTCCGCCACTACATGACCGTGACGGATGATCATGATGCTATGGAATTCCTGCCCGCTCGCGCGAACCGCTGCGAGAAAAGCGCGGATCGAAGCGGAAGAAATGCCTTGCTGCTCGGGTGTGCTGCGGGGAAAAGGATAAGGGCCTTGGGGCGATAGGGCTTCCGGAGGGAAATCGGGCGCTGAAGCGGCGGCAAAGCGCGGAAGGAAAAGGGAGCCGGCGGTGCCGAGGCCCAACTGCCTCAGGAATTCTTTGCGGTTTGACATGGTGCGAATCTACGGATTCATCAAGCAATTCGGCCGGATGGTGTAAAAGATTAGCGGGAGGGATCAGGTCGTTATTTATTTGTGTCATGAAAAATTCATTGCGATCAAAAGAAATTCAACACCCCGAAGCCAATAACGACGGGGTCGACAGGAGAGGGTTCCTGGAATGCATGGCCTGGGCGGGAACAGGCGTCCTTTGGATGATGACTGGCGGCGTCATGAGATCTTACGGCATGAGCCAAATGATCGACCGGACAACGGGTGGCCTTCGCAAAGGACTGATCCTGCCGGCGGCCGATTTCAGCTTCGTGCAGATCAGCGACAGCCATATCGGGTTCAACCGGCCGGCCAATACGGATGTGGTGGGGACGCTGCAGGCGGCTATCGGCAAGATCAACGCGATGCCCTCGGCACCGGCTTTCGTGCTGCATACCGGTGACCTGACACATCTCGCGCAGGCGGAGGAATTCGACACCCTCGACCAGTCCCTGAAAAGCGTGCGGACCGAAAAGATCTTTTATGTGCCCGGAGAACACGACGTGACGGACAATGGAAAGCTTTATCTCGAGCGATTTGGAAAAGGAACGAAGGGCGACGGCTGGTATAGTTTCGATGCGCACGGCGTTCATTTTATCGGCCTGAACAATGTCACCAACCACGTTGACGGTGGCCTGGGCTATATCGGTGCCGACCAGTTGAAATGGCTGGCGGATGATCTCCGGGATCTTTCTGCCAGCATGCCGATCGTCGTGTTCGCGCATATTCCCCTCTGGGAGGTGTACCCGCAATGGGGCTGGGGAACGGAGGATGGCGCACAGGCTTTGGCGCTATTGAAACGTTTTGGATCCGTCTCGGTGCTGAACGGTCATATCCACCAGACCATTCAAAAGGTAGAAGGAAATATCACGTTTCATACGGCTTGCAGCACCGCATTCCCCCAGCCGGCGCCCGGTAGCGCGCCTTCCCCTGGTCCCATGAAGGTACCGGCGGACAGACTCAGAAGCGTATTGGGGCTGACGAGCGTAAATTACATGGAGCATCGCCATACGCTGGCGGTGACGGATGAGCCGCTCACGGAGGGAGGCGAGTGATGAAACCAACGCTTTTAATATCGGGGGCGCTATTCAGGGCGCTCCCCGCGCTTCTCGTATCCGCAAAGCTGACCCGGGCGTCTCATGCGCTTCTCTTATCGGCGGCACTTCTTTCCGCGACGGGGGTAGGCGCGCAATACAAACCGGTCGACGAGGGTTCGTCGGTTCAATTCACGGTCGACAATTTCGGCTTCGCCGTCACCGGGAGTTTCACCGGGTTGCAGGGCGCTATCGACTTCGACCCGCAAAATGCCGGGCTGTCCCGTTTCGAAGTGAGTA
>DATNBP010000182.1:0-67019 GCA_035572015.1 Puia sp.
CCAAGCTGAAGGAGATATTCACCGAGTCGCTCGTTTCACCGACCGTCATTAACCCGGATGCCAGCGCTTCGGAAGAGACGGAGGACGGTGGGGAGGAAACCTCGTCAACGCCCGAACAGGCCGGACCGGACAACAATACGCTTGTTGTCGACCGGGAAGGCGAGTTGCGCGAAGATGCCGACGAACCCGAAGCACCCGAACCCGAACATTAACCCTCCGCTCATGGCCCAGACCCTTTCCTCCGACCAACTCACCCGCCTCGCGCAAGAATTCGGCACGCCGTTATATGTCTACCACGCGGAGAAAATAAAGGAGCAGTTCCAGAAGCTTTCTTCCGCTTTCCAGGGCAGCGACACCGTTTTTTTTTATGCCTGCAAAGCGCTCACCAACATCAACATCCTGCGCTATATCCGTGACCTGGGCGCCAATGTTGATTGCAGTTCGATCAACGAGGCGCGGCTTGCCCTGCATGCGGGATTTCCTAAAGAACGCGTTCTGTATACCTCCAATGGCATTGGGTTCGACGAAATCGAAGCGGCGCAGGAATTGGGGGTTATCATCAATATCGACAGCCTTTCTAACCTGGAAAAGTTTGGCCGCAGGTTCGGCAATTCATACCCTGTCGGCGTACGCCTGCGCCCCAACATCATGGCCGGAGGCCATCTCAAAATGTCAACCGGCCATGACAAATCGAAGTTCGGCATCCCGGTAGACCAGGCGGACAGGATCCTCGAGCTGGTCGACCGGTTTCACCTCAGGATCCATGACCTCCATATCCACACGGGCAGCGAAATCAAGGATGTGGACGTGTTCGTCAAAGGGATAGAGATCCTGTTCGACCTCATCCCCAAATTCAACGACCTCCGTTTCATCGATCTTGGCGGCGGCTTCAAAGTCCCCTACAAGGACGGCGATTCCGAAACCGACATCCAGGCGTTGGCCCAGGCCGTCGCCAGGGCATTCAAAGCTCATCCCAATCCGGGCGGGCGGCCGCTGCAGGTATGGTTCGAACCCGGAAAATTCCTCGTGAGCGAATGCGGATATTTTATCACGAAGGTCAATGTGATCAAGCAAACCGCTGCCGCAACCTTTGTAAGCGTCGACAGCGGGTTTAATCATCTTATCCGCCCGATGTTCTATGACGCCTACCATCGTATCGTCAACATCAGCAACCCGGATGGCGAGCACCACCATTATTCCGTCGTCGGCAATATCTGCGAGACCGACACTTTCGCCTGGGATCGCGCCATCGCCGATGTCCGGGAAGGCGATTATCTTGTATTTTACAATGCCGGCGCCTATGGATTCGAAATGTCATCCAATTTCAATTCGCGGTACAAGCCTGCCGAAGTGCTCGTGAAAGCGGGTCAACCCTACCTGATCCGCAAACGGGACAGTTTCCAGGACCTGCTGCGTAACCAGGTCGAGTTATGACTGGTTGAAAAAGTCAAAGTATTCACCATGGCCACTCCTTTTCCCAGGATCGCAGGCAGCCCCATCTTGTTCCGGCTGTATCTGTTAAGCAAACTGCCCAGCGCGTTCTTCTCCGGCGTCCGTGTGGCCCGTCTGGACGCCGATTCCTGCGTGGTTACCGTTCCGTATAAGTGGTTCACGCGAAACCCCTTTAAGTCCACGTATTTCGCCTGTCTCGCCATGGCCGCGGAAATGAGCACGGGTCTGCTGGCGATGGCCAACGTATATGGCCGGCGGCCGGCCGTGTCCATGCTCGTTGTTCACCTGGAGGCGAACTACTTCAAAAAAGCGATCGGCCGGACCTTGTTCACTTGCAGCGACGGCGCGGTGATCCGCGGCACGATCGAAAAGGCAATTGCTACCGGGGAAGCGCAGACCATCCGGGCCCGTTCGGAGGGGGCAAACGCCGGCGGCGAGCCCGTTGCCGAATTTTTTGTCACCTGGTCCTTCAAAATGAAGCCGATTGCCAAAAAATCGTAAATTTCCCGGAACACGATAACATCAATGTAATGAAGATCGCATTCCATGGCGCTGCCCGGGTCGTTACCGGCTCCAAACACCTGATCACCCTCAACAACGGCAAGAAGTACCTCCTGGACTGCGGCATGTTCCAGGGACTTGGTGCGAAAACCGACGTTCTCAACCGGAACTGGGGATTTACACCGGTCCAGGTCGATCACCTGATCCTGTCCCATGCCCATATCGACCACAGCGGTCTCATCCCGAAGCTGGTCAAGGACGGTTTTACCGGCAGGATCTTTTGCACGCCCGCCACGCGCGAGCTCACCGGCATCCTGCTCCAGGACTCGGCAGAGATCCAGGAGGACGAAGTGAAGTTCGCCAACAAACGCCGGACGGCCGAAGGTCAGCCCTATCTCCAACCCCTGTATACCTCCGACGATGCCAAGCGCGTCACCGACCATTTCGTCAGCGTTGAATACGACACGTGGCACCCGGTCGACGAAAACGTTCAGGTCCTTTTCACGGATGCCGGGCATATCATCGGAAGCGCCGCCGTCAGCCTGAAAATAAAGGAAGACGGGAAGGAGACGCGGCTCACCTTCAGCGGAGATGTGGGCCGGTACAAGGATGTCATCCTGCGTTCGCCGGCGGTTTTCCCACAGGCGGATTACGTTCTTATTGAATCAACTTACGGAAACAGTCTCCACGATCCGGCCAATACGACACCCGATATGCTGCTGGACTGGATCAACAAGACCTGTCTTCAGAAAAAAGGGAAGCTCATCATCCCCGCCTTTAGCGTCGGCCGCACGCAGGAGCTGCTTTTTGCGCTCAACCAGCTGGAAGAGGAACGCCGGTTGCCGCCGCTCGATTACTATGTGGACAGCCCGCTCAGCGTCGCGGCTACGGAGATTGTCAAGAGCTATCCGCAGTATTTCAACAAGACGATCCAGAAGGTATTGGAGACCGATAAGGATCCCTTTGCTTTCCAGGGACTCAAATATATCAAATCTGTCGAAGAATCGAAACTCCTCAATTACCACGATAAACCCTGCGTCATCATTTCTGCGAGCGGAATGGCAGACGCCGGCCGGGTGAAACACCATATCAGCAACAGTATCGAGAACAGCCGCAATACGGTGCTTCTGGTCGGCTACTGCGAGCCGCATTCACTGGGCGGTCGTCTGATGGCCGGCGCCAAAGAGGTGCATATCTTCGGCGTGCTGCATGAGGTCCACGCCGAAATAGGGAGCATCCGGAGCATGAGCGCCCATGGCGATTACGAAGACCTGAGCCAGTTCCTCGCCTGCCAGGACGCCAAACGGGTAAAGGCGATTTTTATCGTGCATGGTGAGTATGAGGTCCAGCAGGCCTTCCGGGACCGGCTCCTCAAGAAAGGTTTTACGGATGTAGAGATCCCGGAGCTGCACTATGAACGCGGGTTGTCCTGAACCGCATCTCAGCGGCGATTACCCGCCAAATTCCATCAGCCTACGGAGCAACTCGGCCTGATTGGCCGCGCGGACATAGTTATGTCCCTCATATCTGGCGCCATAGTAAGCATCGCGGTTCAGGTGGTCCGCGAGGAAACGCAATGCCTGCATATAGACCAGGAACAGCCCCGCATAGAAAAAATGATTCCGCTCCGCCGCGCCGAGCACATCGCCCATTACCTCCAAATAGCCCGATTCAATGGCCCGGTAGAATTCCCGCCGTACCACTACGCGTTCCAGGTCCTCTTCCTCCTCGCTGGCGGGCGATACATAGGTCCGGATCATATCCCCCACGTCGCTGATAAAATACCCCGGCATCACGGTGTCGAGGTCTATGACACATAGACCGCGGTCGAACCTGTCGAAAAGCACATTGCTGATTTTGGTATCGTGATGCGTCACCCGAAGCCGGAAAGCGGGATCTGCGCGGATCGCGAGGTAGGTGTCCACCAATCCCCGCCGGGACTCCAGGAACCCGATCAATTCCGCTGATTCGCGGACCCGCACGGCATCGCCCTCCCGCGCCCCCCGCTGAAACTGATCGTACCGAAACGCCAGGTCATGGAAACGCGGGAGGGTCATCCGCAGTTCCCCAACTTCGAAACCTTGCAGGTTGCGGGTGAACAACCCGAACTGCCGGGCGGCTTCATATGCCTGTTCCGGGCTCGCGACCGTGTCATAGGTTCGCGACCCTTCCACGAACGGGAACAACCGGAACACCCCATCTGTGTCATAACAAAAGGCCGGGCCCGCCACTGTGCGCAACGGGGCGGGAAAGAAATAATCCGGGTGATGCCCGGCCAGCCATTGCCCGATCTTGTCGAGGTTCCCCGCAATCGCTTCGGGATCGATGAAAACCGCGGTATTCACCGCCTGCAGGATGTACCCCTTCCCTCCGGCCAGTTCCAGCTTCCAGGTTTTATGAATAAGCCCGGACCCGACGGGCGTGAGGGAAAACTGCTCAGCCTCCGGCAACCAGGCGTGGATGATCCTCTCCATCATGGCACCAAACCTACAAATATTTTTTCCTAACTTACGCGAATGAAAACACTACTACTCCTTTGCCTCACCGCCATAGCCACGCAAGCCGCGCCGATCACCGGCCGGGACGTCGTCAAAAAAATGCACGAACGCTTTGCCGGTAAGTGGTACCATAGCTTTAGGTTCACGCAAACCACAGAGGTTTACCGCAACGACTCGCTGCGGAGCACGCAAACCTGGCATGAATTTATCCGGCTTCCGGATCGTTTCCGGATGGACTTCGGGGCTCGGGACAGCGGAAATGCGGTCATCTTTCGCGGCGATTCGGCCTATCGCTTTCGCAATGGCAAGCTCCGCGGCACCATGATCAACAATAACGAGGGCCTCATCTTTCTTCTTGGAGGAATGTTCTTTTATCCCTTGGATGAGACCTGCCGCATCCTCAGCGACTCACTCCATTACGACCTGGGCGACGCGCGGGAAGACATCTGGGACGGCCGTGCTGTATATGTTATTGGTAAGGCAGGTGGCAATCAGCTTTGGATCGACAAGCGGGATCTTTGTCCGCTGCGGATGATCAAGGTCGACGGCCGGGAACAAATGGATGCCAGATTTGAAGACTGGAAACCGTTCGGCGGCGGCTTCAGCGAAACCAAATGCCGATTCTATGTCAATGGCAAATTGATCCAGGTAGAGACCTACTACGATTGCAAGGCCAATATTCCGCTCGACGACAGGATTTTCGATCCTGCGCAACTGAACAGGTCCTGGTGAGAACACCCGATTCAAAGCGTCGTCCGGGCAAACTGATGCCCCTTCAACTCGCCGCGGTCATCTTCCTGACCGTTTCGGGCGGGCCTTACGGGCTGGAACAGTTGTATGCGGGCGTCGGGATAGATGGCGCGCTCTTCCTGCTCCTGGTGACGCCGATCCTTTGGGACATCCCGACCATCCTCACTGTACTGGAACTGAACAGCCTCATGCCCGTGACGGGCGGCTACTACCAATGGGTCCGATACGCACTGGGCCTCCGTTGGGCCTTTTTTGAAGGCTGGTGGACCTGGCTCTACACTTTTCTGGACCTGGCCATCTATCCCGTTCTCTTCGTCACCTACACTTCCTTTTTTTTTCCGGAGGTTCTTCACTATCGCCTGCCGATCTGCCTGGTGATCATCTGGGCGTCAGCCATCCTGAATATCCTTGGCATCGTCCCCGTGGGCAAGGTTTCTCTCCTGCTGGGTGCGATGGTAGTGGTTCCCTTTTTGGTGATGTTCGGCTGGCTGACACATACCGGTCATGCCTTTTCCATCCCGGCCCCTTCTCTGAAGGGCACACCCTTCTCCGCGTTGTCGTTGGGTATTTATTATGTCATGTGGAATTTCCTGGGATGGGACAACGCCACCACTTATGCGGGCGAGGTCAATCAACCGGTCAGGTCTTATATCCGGTCAATCGGGCTCGCCTTCCTGCTCATCCTTGGCGTTTATCTTTTGACGACCCTCTCCGTACACTGGTCGGGCATCGATCCGGGGACGCTCGACTCGGAGAACCGAGGCTTCCCCTTATTGGGCACCGCCATCGGCGGGCGATGGTTGGGCATTCTCGTGGCTGTCGGCGGGATGGCCAGCCAGATGGGTCTGTACGCTGCAGTGTTGTTGTCGGTGTCCCGCGTGCCGCAGGTCATGGCGGACGATCAACTCCTTCCATCGTGGTTCTGCAGCCTGCACCCGCGGTTCAAAACGCCATATGTTTCCATCCTTGTGTCGTCCGCTATCGTCAGCGTCCTCGTCCTTTTTACGTTTTCCGACCTGGTCGTGATGGACATCATCCTCTACGGCGCGGGTCTCTTCCTTGAATTCCTGGCGCTGCTGATCCTCCGGAAGCGCGAGCCCGATCGCCCCCGCCCTTTCAGGATCCCGCTTCCCATACCCGGTCTGATCTGTATGATCGCCCTTCCCGTCGCCGTGTACATGGTCGCCCTTTGGGGTACGATCTATTCCGCTGAAAAAATGTGGGGTCCTGTGGCGCTGGCACTTGGCATGCTTGTATCCGCACCCTTCGCGTGGCGCCTGATCCGCCGGCGCAATCCGAACCTGGCCTGATCCGGGATTCAATGGAATTTCGCACCTTTGTGCCCAGAAATACAACTATCATGTCCAAACGTCTCCAACTCGACCAAGCCGAACCGGCCGCTTACAAAATCCTTTACCAGTTTTCCAATTATGTCAATAGCACCCGCCTTAGCCCGATTCAGAAAGAGCTTATCAAGACGAGAGCTTCCCAGATCAACGGGTGTGCCTTTTGTATCGACATGCATACGCGCGACGCCCGCAAGGCCGGAGAGACCGAACAAAGACTGTATGCCCTGAACGCCTGGCGGGATACTAAGCTTTTCACCCCCGAGGAGCGCGCCATCCTCGCCCTGACAGAAGAAGTTACGCTGATCGGCAACCACGTTTCCGACGCGACTTATAACGAGGCTGCAAAGTTGTTCGACGAGCAATTCCTGTCCCAGATCATTATGACCATTATTCTCATCAACTGCTGGAACCGCGTCGCAATCACCACGCACATGCAATGACAACGCCATCTTACCAGGAGACAGAGACAGAATCAGGTACGCGCAAATCCCTCTCGTGGGAGTTTGACGGCATACGAATGGGTCATGCGGTCCTGACGTCCCGCAGACTGACGGAATCTACCGCAGCAAGTTCCGCGACGGATGTCGTGCGTCTCCATTTCGGGCTGAAAGGAAACTATAGCTTCCGGTATAAACAGCTGGACTCCACTTTCGACCTGGTCGGCGGCCATCACAACATTATGTATTCGCGCGAATTTGAAATGACCGCGATTCACCGGACGCTTGAGCTGGAGACTTTCGGCGTGCAATTTCCGAAAGATACTTTTCTCCGTTTCACAGAAAGCGCGACCGATCTCCTGAAGCGTTTTGGCGATCGGGTGTATCGTGGCGAGCCGGTCATTTTCACTGAAGATTGGGGCCGATAAGGAGAGGATCATTGCCGCCCGGGACCTGGTCAATAGCCGCCTCGATTCCCCGCTTAGCCTGCCTGAACTGGCCAGGGCCGTGGTCTTTAAAAAGCATTTTGGCTATACGCCCCATTCCATCAGGGCGATGCGCGGCCGCGACGGAAAATGATAAAAAGAATCCGTAATATGCAATCGGCACCTCTGCCGGGGTTGTATCTTCCTGCTATAAAAAAATCGCAATATGAGCCAACCACTGATCATCCGCAACAGTATCGGGATACATGCCCCAGCAGCCAAGGTCTGGGACGCCCTGACGAATCCCGCCGAAACAAAAAAATACATGTTTGGATGCGAAGCCCTGTCGGATTGGAAGCCAGGCAGCCCGCTGATCTGGAAGGGCAATTTTAATGGCGTGGAGCTGATTGCCGTTAAGGGAGTCATCAAAAAGATCCAACCCGGACAATATCTCGAATACACGGTGATCGATCCGAATAACCCGAAGATCCCGGACTTGCCGGAGAATTATCTGACCGTTACCTGCCAACTGACCGAGAAAGAGGGAATTACTACCCTTGCCGTCACCCAGGGCGACTATAGTGCCGTCGCCGAAGGCCCCGACCGCTATCGGCACTCCTTCGAAGGCGGGGGATGGGCGCCGGTCCTCGAAGCCATCAAGACGATGGTCGAAGCGTAGTCGATCATCCAGCACGCAACCTTTCAATCGGTCGGGCAGAAATCCGGCCGATTGTAGTATCTTCCCGACGCCAATAAATCCTTATGCGGTCTAAAAAGAAGGCGACTGCCGTCGCCGTCCCGATGGAAAAAATGCCAACCGGAATTACCGGGTTCGATGAGATCACGCATGGCGGTCTGCCAAAAGGCCGTCCGACACTGGTCTGCGGCGCGGCCGGAGCCGGTAAGACGCTATTCGCCGCCGAATTCATCGTGGCCGGCATCACCAAATTCAATGAGCCCGGCGTCATCGTCAGTTTCGAGGAAACGCCGGGAGACCTCGAAATCAACATGTCGTCGTTGGGCTTTGATCTCGGGAAATTGCAACGGACAAAGCGATTGATGATCGAGCATATTGAGATCGAGCGCAGCGAAATCGAAGAAACGGGCGAATACGACCTCAGCGGGCTTTTCATCCGCCTCGGGCTTGCGATCGACAAGATCGGCGCCAGACGGATCATGCTGGATACGATCGAGAACCTCTTTGCGGGGCTCGACAACCAGGCCATTTTACGCGCGGAGCTCCGCCGTCTTTTTTCGTGGTTGAAAGACAAAGGGATCACGGCCGTCATCACTGCTGAAAAGGGAAACGGTCAGCTTACACGCCAGGGACTGGAGGAATATGTTTCGGATTGCGTCATCCTGCTTGACCACCGGGTCGACCACCAGGTCTCCACGCGCAGGATGCGCATCATCAAATACCGGGGCTCTCTCCATGGAACGAATGAATATCCTTTTCTCATCGACACCGATGGCATTTCCGTACTGCCGGTAACTTCTCTGAGGCTGGATAGCAAGGTGAATGCCAGCCGTATCTCATCCGGGCTGCCGTCGCTGGACGAAATGCTGGGTGGAAAGGGATTTTACAGGGGCACGGCAATCCTCATCTCCGGCACGGCGGGTACCGGGAAAACAAGCGTGGCGGCGACCTTTGCGGATGCTGCCTGCAAAAGAAAGGAACGAACCCTTTTCTTTTCCTTCGAGGAATCCCCGGACCAGCTGATCCGTAACATGCGGTCGATCGGGATGGACCTGCAGGCGCACGTGGACTCCGGCATGTTACGGTTTTCCGCTGCCAGACCCACACTTTACGGGATGGAAATGCACCTCGTGACCATTCATAAACAGGTAAAGACGTTCCGCCCGCAGGTAGTCATCCTTGACCCGATTTCCAACCTGATGACGGCGGCTTCGATCTCGGAGATCAGGTCGGCCCTGATGAGGGTCATCGATTTTCTGCGGTCGGAGAATATTACCATCCTGCTTACCTCTCTGAATCAAAATACGCCGTCCAACTCGCAAACTGACGAAAGCATTTCCTCCCTGGTCGACGCTTGGATCAGCATCCGGGACATAGAAGGAAACGGCGAGCGCAACCGGGCCCTCTATATTATGAAATCGAGAGGGATGCGGCATTCGAACCAGGTCAGGGAATTCGTGATCGAAAGCAAAGGAATTCACTTGGTCGATGTCTTTCTTGGGCCGGATGGCATCCTGACGGGCTCGGCGAGGGAAGCTCAGCAACTGATGGACGCTACCGGAACGGAGTTACGAAAGTATGCCCTGGGAAGGAAAGATCGCGAGATCGACCGGAAACGCAGGGCCCTCGAGGCGCAAATCACGGCATTGCGCGAAGAGTTCGATTCCGTACAGGAAGAACTGAACAGAACCTACCAGGAAGAGGATTTACGAAAGGAGATCATGGAAAAGAGCCGGAAGCAATTGTCAAAAAAACGTTCGTAAAATGGCAAAGGCAGCAAAGAAAACGCCGGCAACCGAAAAATGGGAATTGCGTCTTTATGTCGCGGGGAATACCGCAAAATCGATGACTGCATTGGCGAACTTAAAGAAGATCTGTGAGGAGCACCTGTCGGGCAAGTATACGATCGAAATAATAGACCTGCTGGTGCAGCCGCAGTTGGCCGCGGGGGATCAGATACTGGCCATTCCTACGCTTGTCCGGAAAATCCCGGTTCCGATCCGGAAAATCATCGGAGACCTGTCGAACGCAGAGAAAGTCCTGGTCGGGTTGAATCTTCGACCGCTAAAATGAATTTATGCAGAAATTGTCGGGCGAGAAAAATCGCGCGAAGGAAGCGGGGGTCGAACCGAGGGAGTTCGTCCTTTGCCTGTATGTGATAGGGGCATCGCCAAACTCTGCCAGGGCGATCGCCAACCTGAAGGCAATCTGCGAACGGTATCTTGACGGCCGGTATTCTCTGGAGATCATCGACGTCTACCAACACCCCGGGATAGCGCGGGCCGAAGGCATCGTGGCGCTCCCGTTACTGATAAAGAGGAAGCCCGATCCGCAGCGGAAACTGATCGGGGATCTGAGGGACACGGAAAGAGTGCTGAAAGGCTTAGGTATAAAATTGTAACCTATCATGAACAAGGATCAGCAAATCCGCGAACTTCAGACCGAAATTGACGAACTCCGGCTTCAGCTTTTCGAGGCATCGGAGACGATCGAGGCCATCCGGAACGGACAGGTAGATGCGCTCGTCCTGCAGGAAAATGACGGCAACCGGCTCTATACGTTAAAAACCGCGGACCTTGCCTATCGCATCTTTATCGAAAAGATGGCGGAAGGGGCGGTGACGATCACCGAAGGAGGAACGATCCTTTATTGCAATACCCAATTTGAGAAGATGATCTGTAGCGAAGGGGCCGGCCTTGTCGGCCGTTCATTTCTCGAATTTATTCCGCGAAGCCTGCATGCTTTATACCAGGCCAGGTTTTTTCAGCAGGACGGTCAGGAATTCAAGGAAGAGCTGCAATTGTTGACCAAAAATGGCGGCATCCCAGTCCAACTGTCCATGGCTACTTTTGAATTGGAAGGTGAGCGACATATCAATTTGACGCTGACGGATCTCACCGCCCAAAAAAATGCCCAGGGACAACTCGAAGCCGCCAACCGGCTGCTCCGCGAAGCCAATGAAAAATTGGAAGCGACGAACCAGGACCTGCAACAATTTGCGTCCGTCGCCTCTCACGATCTGCAGGAGCCGTTGCGAAAGGTCAAATTTTTTGCGTCTTTGCTCCTGGAGACGAACGGTTCAACACTTTCCGCTGAATCCAGGTCTTATTTCAGTAAAATTCTGCTGTCTACCGAACGAATGAAAGAGCTGATCATCGATGTCCTCAGTTATTCGAGACTCTCGGCCTCGGGCGTCGAGTCGTTCGTGCGGGTCGACTTAAACAGCCTGGTCAAAGAAATCCTGGATGACTTCGAATTGGGGATACAGGAAAAGGGGGCTACCGTCACGGTCGACCGACTGCCATGTATCTACGCCAATAAGGGACAGATGCGCCAGGTATTTCAAAATATTATTTCGAACGCGCTCAAGTTTTCCAAAAAGGATATTCCTCCCCGGGTATCCATCCGCTGCTCGCGGTTGCGGGAAAAAGGGTTCGACAGCCCTGAAGAGGAGATGGGGCCGTATTGTCTAATCCGAGTCATCGACAATGGCATCGGGTTCGACAAAAAGTACCAGACCCGGATCTTTACGCTCTTCGAGCGGCTGCATGGAAAAGATGAATATGAGGGGTCGGGCATCGGGCTATCGATCGCCAAGCGGATAGTCGAACATCACAATGGGCTCATAGCAGCCCTCAGCAGCCCGGGCAAAGGATCGGAATTTCTTTTGTTGCTGCCCATCGGCAGCGACTGACGCCCCCAGGACCAGTGTAACAATCTCCGGGCTCTTGCGACCAAGGACAAAATGCTGAAACACTATTGGCATATTGCCTGGCGGCAATGGCATTCCTCATCGACTTTTGCCCTGCTGAATCTCGTGGGACTGGCCGCGGGCCTCACCGTGGCACTTCTCATCGGGTTGTGGATTTCGGATGAAGTCTTCTTTGATCATTATTTTCCCAGCCATGGCTGCATCGTCAAGGTCATGACTACTCAGCCAACCGCGGCGGGATTGGTGACAACGGACCACCTGCCTCCAGCGCTGATCGGCGAGCTCCGAACCAATCATGGCCGCTTCTTCCGTCACCTTGCGATCGTTTGGCCCAACTTTCCACACGTCCTGGCTGCCGGAGAAAGGCAAATTACTGCCTCCGGCCAATGGGCGGAACCCGAGTGGCCGGAGATCCTTGCACTGCACATGATCTGCGGAAGCCGCAAGTCGCTCGGCGATCCGTCTTCCGTCCTCATCGACAGGACTACCGCCCTCGCGTTGTTCGGCGACAGTAAAGGGACGGACGCGATGGGCCGAACGATCCGGGTGGACAATGCGATCGACGTCAAGATTGCGGGCGTTTACGAGGACCTTCCGGACAACACGAGTTTTGCAGGTACCCACGTGCTTCTCGCCTGGAAAAAAGCATCGGAAGAAATGCCCTGGTTCCGGGACGCGATGAATGACTGGGGTACCGTCGGGTTCTGGATATTCGGGGAATTGAACGACCCGGGAGTCGCGACTGCAGCTTCGGCCGACATTGCCGGGATTTTTCGCGGCCGAAGCAAAGACGCCAAAGAGACACTCAGCCTTTATCCCATGGACAGGTGGCATTTATACAGTGAATTCGACAATGGCGTCAGCAGCACCGGTCGCGTCCGCCTCGTCCTGCTCTTCGCTTTCATCGGGTTGTTCGTCCTGCTCCTGGCCTCTATTAATTTCATGAACCTGGCCACCGCGCGCAGCGAGCGCCACGCCCGTGTAGTCGGTATCCGTAAAACCCTGGGGGCTTCGCGTCTTCAACTGGTCGCTCAATTCCTCACGGAATCGGTTTTGCTTTCCATGCTTGGCCTGATCATCGCAATCGGTGTCGCTCAGTTGTCGCTACCACTGTTCAACCGGCTTGCTGCCAAAGACCTTGCGCTACCTTATGCACAGCCGCTTTTCTGGCTGGTCAGTGTAGGGTTCGCGTTGCTAACCGGCCTCTTCAGCGGGATATATCCGGCCTTTTATCTTTCCAGGTTCCGGCCCGCCTTTACGTTGCGGATGGCCGGTAGCCGGGGTGCGCATTATACGCGACGTGCATTGACCATCCTGCAGTTTACGATTTCCGCCGGCCTGATCGTCGCAACAGCTGTCGTTTACAGGCAGGTGGCCTATGCGCGCGGCCGTCCGGCAGGGTATGAGCGTGATGGCCTTTTGGCGGTCCGGATGAAGACCACCGATATCTATAGCGCGCCATACGATGTGTTCCGCGAAGAACTGCTTCGGTCCGGCGCCGTCGCAGACATGGCGGAGTCTTCGGATGCTACGACGGGGAAGCCGGAATTGTCCACCGAGTCGATCTCATGGCCCGGAAAAGATCCCTCAACCAAACCGCAATTGGTGCACATCGACGTGACGCACGATTTCGGCCGTACGATCGGCTGGACCATGATTGCCGGCCGGGACTTCTCGCGGGTATACCACACGGATAGCAACGCCGTCCTGCTCAATGAGTCTGCCGGCCGGTTGATCGGCTGGAGAGACCCGATTGGCCGGTTCATTCGCATCGGCGATCAGGATTGTCGCGTCATCGGCGTGGTACGAAACATGGTCATGGGATCTCCGTATGACCCAGTACCTGCGACACTTATCAGTCTTGACTACAAATTCGTCAATTATATTACCATCCGTCTCAACCCTGCGATCAGTCCCGGCGTGGCGATCAACCGGATTCGCGCCGTATTTAAAAGGTTTGACCCCCATGCTCCCTTCGAATTCGCCTACCTCGCAGATGACTATTCCCGAAAGTTTGCCGCTGAAAGCCAACTTGGGAGCCTCTCGGTCTTCTTTGCCGGGCTGGCTATCGGCATTTCCTGTCTTGGGCTATACGGCCTTGCGGCTTTTATGATCGAACGTCGCCGGAAAGAGGTCGCCATCAGAAGGACGCTCGGCGCCGGCATTCCGCAACTCTGCGGCTTGCTGGCGACCGGATTCCTGACACCTGTACTCATTTCTCAATTCATCGCTATACCGATTGCCGCCGTTGCCATGCAATCGTGGCTGCAGTCCTATGCCTACCGTACGAACATAAGTCCCTGGATCTTCGCGGGCGCTTCCGGACTAAGCATCTTGATCGCGATGTTGACGATCGGATTCCGGACGCTAAAATCCGCCCGCGCCAATCCGGTCGAGGGACTCCGGTTGGAATAAAACCGTGCTCCTAACTACTCTACCTGCCTGACATTGTCGTTGCGGTTCACGTCGATCAGGTACCCGAGCGGATCTATCGCGACTGCCTTTGGCTTCCCTTTCACCACCAGGGTAAAGGTATGCTCGCCGCGTCCGAGCCGGTATCGTTGCCTGTACAGATACCGGGGCTGCCGCCGGCCTGCGGCGTCCCTGGCCGGTTCGCCCAGGACCGCGAGGTCGATATAGTCTTTCATTCCCGTGGCAGGTATATCATTTCCCTTTTCGCTCAACCAGGATTTGTCGATGCTGACGCGTGCTGTTATGGTGTATTCATCGGGGCCAGCCGCCGGTTTGACGGAAACCGCTTCGACCGTGTTATTATACTCCGTATTTTTTAGCCAGGTGTCGGTGAGGTAATATTGCAGCGAATCGGGGACGTGTTTTTTCAGGATCGCGTACAGGTCATTTGCGCCTGCAAACGGGCCATGCGACCGGTAATCGAATGAGTCCCTGAACTCCCGCAAAGCGGCGTCCATGCTGTCCGGGCCGATCAATTGGCGCAATCCGTAGAGGACGATCGCCGCTTTCTGGTTCCATTCGAACCAATCGTTGGCATTCACCAGCACGTGTTCCGGTTCCGTCAGGCGCCGCCGGATCACTTTATAGATAAAGGCATCGTTATCGAGAAAGGGCCTGACGCCTGCTTGCCCGCCGTGCTTCTCATCCAGGACCAGCGCGTCGTAATTGGCTAACCCCTCGGAGATGACCATCGACCCAACCGTGCTGTTTGGGGCCACGCAATAGCGCCACCATTGCTGCGCGGTCAGATACGCCGTGCTGTGGTAGATAAAATCGACCTGGCCGGGGTCGGTAAAATGGGCGTTCCACATATCCGGCTCTGCATGTGTGTCCATGGCCTCCAGGGACAGGTCGCGCGGACCGTAATTGGACGTCTCGGCCATGACAAATTTGGGGAACGGGTAGTTGCCATAAGCCTTGCTATAGTATTCCAGGCCATCCTTATACCCGGTCATGAAGCGATCGACGTTCTCTCCGTGCCGCGGATCGTAATAAATGGAGATATCAACCGGGTGATCCAGCATAATGCTGTCCGTCTTCACCGCATACCGCGCGCACGCCAGGGCATAGGGTGCATAGAGACCGGGCTTGTTCAACACATAGTGGAAATAATTGCGGCCGCCGGATTGCCATTGCTTTACCAACTCGCCGGGACTGACCGCGGTCTGATCGCCGGGAACGCTGACGGTCATGTCCAGCCTGACGAGGTCCGCGGCCGCGCCGGCGCGCAAATTGTTTCTGCCCGCCGGGTCATCCTGGGCAATCTCTTCGTCCGGTTTTGGCGGCAATCCTGCCTGCTGCCGTTCATAAGGGCTGGACAATTCATCGTCGTCATCATACCCCAGCCCCGGCAGGCCGCCGGTGAACAATGTCCCGTTGTCCAGCATATTGACCGCAAACCTCCCGTTGGAAAAGCCCCTGTGCGATACAGCGGACCTGAGTTCAAGCACCATCGAATCGCCAGGCGCCAGGGGCGTCGGGAATTGATAAAGCCTGAATGGCGCGGTATCCTTTGCGGGACGGAACCAGCTGACCACGCCACGCGGGTAGAACAGCGGCGAACTGTATGGCAGCGGCTTGCCGTTGAGGGCGAGCGAATAGCTGGTCAGCGCGTCGCCATCCAGCAGCAGTTCGCGGATCGGCTGCCCGGTTCTGTTCCCGATCGTCACCAGCGCGTGCACCAGCGCCTCTTTTTTTTCGGGGTAGAGATCCACCCATTCAGTGAGCGCAGTCATCTTCGGCAGTGGCAGCTGTTGGTATTTCTTGAGCGAGCGTTCATAGATGACCGCCCGGTCGTGCTGTTCGCCTTTGGTCAGCCATTCGTTCAGGTAGCTGACGTTATAATAAATATAGCCGCCGGCGGCAAGGAAAAGGATGCCCAGCGCCAGCGTCCAGATGCCCGTGGCCCGGTTGAACCGCTCCGGTATCAGCTGCCCCCGTTCTTTGAGTGATGTATTCAATCCGCGATTATACAGCAATGCCGCAAGGATCACCAGCAGGCCCGCGCCCAGTGTCCAATACAGGTTGAACCAGCTCACCGGTCCGATCATATGTCCCATTCCGTCCATATCCGAGATGGCAGCGTCCGGCGTAATGGGATACAATAGCAAATGGTAGTTGAAGACGCCCGAAGAGTCGAGGAAGAACATGCCGATCCAAAGCACGGAGACGATGGCATAGCCGGCGAATTTGTTGTTAAAGACCACCTGTACGAGATAACAAAGGACCGCACCCGCGAGGAAATTCGGCAGGAGGAGGATAAAGACCTCGTCGAACCAGGCCGCCAGGTTCAGGTGCGGGTAACCTTTGAGCAATTGCACGAGAATCCCGACGACCATCGGCAAAAAGGCGAGCCCCGCGCTGATGATCAGGATCGGGATCAGTTTCGATCCGTTGAACACCCAATTGGGGGGTGGCAGCGAGTCGTTGATAAAAGAATAGCGGGTGATCCGGTCCCGGTGAAGCGTCTCGCCGGTATAGAACATGATGATAAAGAAAATAAAGAAGGGGAACGCATCTTTAAATATGGCCAGCAGCATTACGGTCCGTGGCAGATCCCGCACGTTCCAGTTCATCATGCCCTGCCAGAAAACGAAACCCAGGAAAAAGCCGCCTACACCTACGATCACCCAGAAATAGTTGTCCCGGATAATATTGAGCAGTTCGAGTCGAACCAGGCTGCCCAGGGTCCGGCGATTGTAGTTCCCGGCGAAATTCAGTGCGGGTGTCCGCAGGGTAGCATGCGACCTTTGGGTTACCTCGTCCGCGACCGCCCTGTCCCGCCGTCCGGCGAAGAAGGTCTCGAAATTGAAGCGAAGATAGGTGACAAGCAGTACCAACAAGGACAAACCGGGCCAGAGGAGGCGGTTGACGACCATGGGACCGTGGAAAAGCAACAGGCTGCCGTTTTGCTGGATATAGTTCGCGTTGAGCATCCGCGCCCGGACGCCATTCAACGCAAACGGATCGGCGATCGCGATAACGCTGGCGTTGTTGGTCGTGTTCAGAAAGAAAAGCGCGATAAAGTAGAAAAGGAACAGCAGCAACCCACCGAAATAGATCACCTTGACGTTTCGCAATACCGCCACCAACCCATAAAAGAGGGCCGACGTGAAAAATAGGTTGGGGAGCGCGATGACCAAAAACGGGTAGATATAATACATGGGCAGATTGGGCCCATACCGCGCAGGCAGCGCCTTGCCGATCGCGGGCCCGAGATGGGTCGACAGCCAGATACCCAGGGGTATTGCCAGGGCGATCAGGACCATGAAGAAAAAGGACCCGAAAAAACGCCCCCAGAAATACCCCGGCCTGGTGATCGGGTAGGTAAGGTAGTAGTCCTTGGTCTGGAATTCAATATCCCGGAAGAGCGCCATACCCATCACCGAGGAACTGACAAGGGCCATCATCATCGTCATTCCTGCACACCAGAAACTGATCAGGTAGGGCGAGTTGATATGTTCCCGTTCGCCGACCGGCAGCGAGCCGGTGCTGAAGGCGAAGCAGGTGAACACGAGCAGCGCGGTAAAATACAGGTAGACCGCCGGCCTGCGGATCCGCGTCCGGATCTCGAACAGAAAAATTTCTGCGAACATAACGGGAGGTTGATGGTTGTTATAAGGTATTCACGTCCACGCGGGTGGCTATATTGCTGAAGTAGACATCTTCCAGGTTGGGGGCGGCAGGAACGAATCCATCTTCCGGCGGCACATTGGGCGACAGGATCCGGATGTGAAGCCTCCCGCCCTTTAGTTGTGTCGAGATCACGTTGTACAGGTCGCGGTAATACCTGATCTGCTCCTGGTCGATCGCCTTTGTGTATACCGATCCCGCCAATTCGCGGACCGCTTGCTCCGGGTCGCCGGCATACAGCACCTCCCCATGACAAATGATGGCGAATTTCGAACAAAGCGTGCTCACGTCTTCCACGATGTGGGTCGACAGGATGACGATCGTGTTTTCACCCAATTGGCTGAGCAGGTTGTAAAAGCGGTTCCGTTCCGCGGGGTCCAGCCCAGCAGTCGGCTCGTCGACGATGATGAGCTTGGGATCGCCAATCAAAGCCTGCGCGATGCCGAAGCGTTGTTTCATGCCGCCGGAGTAGGTCCCAAGGTGCTTGCGCCGGTCCTTTGAGAGGTTTACTTTTTCCAACAGTCCCCGAACTATTTCCTTTCGTTCGCCCGCATCCATGACGCCTTTCAGGCGGGCGATATGGTCCAGCATTTGCTCGGCCGGGATTTTCGGGTAGACGCCAAATTCCTGGGGCAGGTAACCGAGCAACTGCCGCACCCGGGTCTTGTTCCTTAACACATCCAATCCATCCAGGAATACGGTCCCGGCATCTGCTTCCTGGAGCGTAGCGATCGTCCGCATGAGCGACGACTTGCCGGCGCCGTTGGGCCCCAAAAGTCCAAACATCCCATTGCCCATCGTGAGCGACACGTCCTTCAGCGCCTGGACGCCATTGGCATAGGTTTTTGACAAGGAGTCGAGAATAAGTTTCATGGTTGACTGGTTTTTATAAGTTGATGTGCAGCTGCGCCGCTGAGTTCGACTGCCGCGCTGTCGGCCAGGCGGTAACGGAGGGCGGGGACCTCCGGTGTCCGGACAATGAGCCGGGCCTGATTGCCGACTTCCATGTCGCCCCCGGCTATCTTATTCGCTGCCCCGATGGTAAGGGCGGCCCCCGGGGCGACAACCGCCGTCAGCGTGTTGATAGTATCCTTTGTCAGCACGAGGTGGGATGCATTGTTTTCGGTGATGGTCAGGCTATCGAGGCGGAACCCGGATATCACGGATATTTTTCCCCATTCCATCCAGGTCTTGTCCGTATGTGGCTCCTCCCCAACCCGGTATTCCGCGTCTGCCCGGATCTCTTTCAGATCGGGACAGGAAATATACAGAGCGAAATCGGCATTGAGCCCGCGATAGTGGTCCTGGAAAAGGGCGTCGATCGTGAGTTGATCGCCCTGCTGGCGGATGCTCAGAAAATCGCGGGTTCCCGGCGCTGCAAGGACCTTGAAATCACCCTTTACGAGCCGGATGTTCAATGCCGTCGATGCATTCAGGCGGATCCGGTCGAATCCACGGTACGGCAGGATCCGGTAGTCGTACCCCGCCCGCGTATAGTCTCCTTTGCGAAACACCGTTCTCAGCTGAAAATCGTAGGCGACCAGCCCGATGCCCAGCAGGAATATCGCAACGAGGAATATGCTAGTGCTTGTCTTCATTGTTGTGTTGGTGGTTTTGCGGCTGACGATCCCGGTAGGCTTCGTATTGTTTCCGGATCTCCTCTATCGGAATGCCCAGCAGATAAATATTCTTGAAGAATTCGGGCAGGTTCTGCCGGAGGAAGTTTTCCTTACGGAAGGCAATGACACGTTCCAATCCATCTTCGGCAACGAATAGCCCCTGGCCGCGTTTATTAAAGACGATCTTTAACTCCTGCAGGAACTCGTAGGACCGCATCACCGTATTCGGGTTGACTTCCAGCTCCACCGCCAGATCGCGCACCGACAGGATCTTCCCGCCCGCGGACCATTTGCCGGTGAGGATGTTCTCGCATACCAGTCCGGCGATTTGCAGATAGATCGCTTCGTTTTCCTTGAATTCCATGTCAGACCTGCTTTTCCTTTAACCGAAAATAGGCAGCCACCCAGATCGTTATCGCCACAACAAGCAACAGAACAATAACGAGCAACGACGCCGTCTCGCTCGTACCGACCGAATACATCCGATCACCGGTATAAAAATTGAAAAACCCGAACGGGATCTCTATTTTTTCCACGTCAACGCCAGTGAGGCCTTTCAGAAAAAGCGTATTGCAAAATACCACCAGCACCAGCGCGATAAAAAAGATAAACCCTGTCTTGATAAACTGGAGTTTTTTGAAGAATACGGCGCCGAACAAAGAGAGAGAATGGATCACGGTGAACAATACCCAAAAGACCGGAATCTCCGGACGAAAGACGTTGAACATCATAAAATGACGACCCGGAGGCATGCGCCAGAAACTGCTCAGCGCCATCAGCGCCAGATAAAATACCGCGGTGTAGACGACCATAAAGACCGGATACGAGAACACCCAGCCGATGAGAAATTTTTCAAAGCTTGTCGCAGGCAGGGTCAGCGCGGGAATTGCCTTCGTCTTTTCTCCGTATTCCGTGAAAACGGTGCTCGTAAAGATCCCCCCGGAGATCCAAAGTAACAATACATATGACGCGCCCTGGAATCCCGGGTCCAGGGCATCGGGAGCGATGGCAAAGAGGAAAAGACCGCACAGGATCAGCACTCCGGCCAGCACGCCGGCACTCATGCCGTAAGCCCGGTAATGTTCCGATGTGTGTTTGACCAACAGCCGCCAGAAGCGGGGAAAGCTGAATATGTCACGCATGGCCGCCTCCTTTTTGCAGGTTCCGCAGCAATTCGCCGCCGCCAGCCGTGATCCCGTTGAAGAATAGCTCCAGGTCCATCCTGCTGTATTTCCCATGGACATTTTCGGCGATCACATGCTTTCCGCGCAGACTGTCTTCGGCATACAGGACCTTCATGCCCGCGATCTCCGTGAAGACCCCGAACAACAGGCGTTCCGTCAGCGCGTCGACGGCGTGGTTCACGACTATCCGGCGGTCGTCGAGTATAAGGATGGTATCGATCAGGCTATCGAGGTCCCGAACCTGGTGTGTGGAGATGACCACGCATCGCTCTTCGTTCAGTCCGGAGGCGATCAGTTTCCTGAATTGGACCTTCGAAGGAATATCGAGGCCGTTGGTAGGCTCGTCGAGGATCAGGAGCGAGGTATTGGTCGCCAGGCCGAAGGCAATCATACATTTTTTTTGCTGTCCGTAGGACATCCGGCTCATCACTTCGTCCGGCTGGACTTCGAGGATCTTCAGGTTGGCGTAAAAATCGGTAATGCTGAAACGCGGGTAAAAGGCAGCGGTGTTCTTCAGAAACTGGCCCGGCGTCAATAGCGGCACAAATATTTCTTCCGGGAGAAAAAAAAGCTCCTCCAGCAAAGAGACCCGCCGGCTGGCCGTGGGTATTCCCCTGACCCGGCAATTTCCTCCCGCCGGAAATACCAGACCGGCAATTGCTTTCAGCAATGTTGACTTACCCGAGCCGTTCTTCCCCAGGAGCCCGTAGACATGTCCCGGATCCAGCCCCAGGCTCAGGTCCCGGAAAACCGGTCGGCTTTTTTTATACCAAAAATCGAGGTGTTCAATCGTGACCATGATAGTGTATTAGTGAACTAGTACACAGCAAACATAATCACTATTCTTGAAACCTGCAAGAATTATTTACGGACCGACGGCTTCCTTCATCGCCGTTCCACTCGCCTGGATACTGATGAATAACAGGCTGCTTTACTAGGGCTACCGCGTTGCCATGGGATGGGAGGTGTTTGCGTTGTTGAATTCAGGATGGGACGGCGAAAAAGAAGCAGGCCGCCCAGCACAACAATTCTATCACGCCGATAATGTATAGAATATATTTCATAGGCGGCTTTTATTGGGCATCATCCAAAGCCCGGCAAAGAATGCGACGGCTCCGAGGATCCCGCCCGCAAAGAGCATTTCTATGTGCCTGCTGCCATCCACATTGACCATTACCACCGAAGCTATCAGGCTCAGCACTCCCAGCACCGACACGATCATTCCCCAAGTCTTCGTTATCATATTCCTGCGTTTTTGGTCATATATTTTCAAATGCCGTTCCAGTTGGGGTTCCAGCCAGTAAAATGGGCGGCATTTCCCAAAATTTTCCCAAAACCGGGGCGCAAAAGCAACATTTTTACCGGCCGCCGTTAATTTAGGGTATCATGCTAACTAACCAGGATCTTCAATTCCAGCAGGAGATCGTCCCGTTGTTCGACCACGTATACAACGAATACGCGAGGGATGTGCTGCTGCAATGGATGACGAACCGTCCCGGATCGGTCAGAGAGATCCATTCCCGGCAGGCGATCCTGAAGGCATTGATCCGGCATGAGCATCTCTTTCGGCCGTTTGCCTACACCCGGACCGAGTTTCATGAAGCACATAGTTATCTCCATGAAATTTCCGCCCGGGAGAAGGCTGGTTTCCTCATCTCCCGTGCGCGGCGAAACAGGGAATTGGGCCAATTGACCAATTTATTCGTCTTCTTTCACAAACTCGATCAGGCATGGCTTCGGCTGCTGGTGCCGGAAGAATTCCCGGCCGAATTTCAGGCTTCGGTCCGTCGGATGACCGCACTTTTCGACGATCTTACCGTCGACCGGCAGTCCGAGATCGTACATAGCCGCGGTCTTTCGGCCCGCGAACTGCCGCGGCTCACCAGGCAGTTGAAAGACAAGGTCCGTACAGGAGCGATCGACACTTTCTGGAACGATTTATATTTGTTCGAAGCCTGTTTATCCATTGCAAAAGGCATTGTCAAACATCAATTTCATTTCCCCAGCTTTGTCGAGCGGGGTATCGCCATCAAAGGGTTCTATCATCCTCTGATACACAACCCCGTCCTCAATGACATCGAGGTGATGGAGACGGTTACGCTCATCACGGGACCTAACATGTCGGGCAAGTCCACGCTGCTAAAATCAATAGGCCTTTGTGTAACCCTGGCCCATCTTGGACTGGCCGTGCCCGCGGCGGCATGTGCGCTTCCCTGGTTTGATGTGATCGCTATCTCTATCAACCTCAACGACGATATTCTCAGCGGCTATAGCCATTTTATGACCGAGATCGTCAACCTGAAAAGCGTTGCGCTGCAGGCCCGTGAATCCCGGCGATGCTTTGCAGTCTTCGACGAACTTTTCCGCGGCACCAATCCCGAGGACGCACTGGCGATTTCCGACCGGACCATCCATGGCCTAACTCAATTTGAAGACTCTTGTTTTTTCGTATCCACTCATCTCCATCAGCTGAAGAAGTCCGTTTTGTCGAACCGGAGGGTTCGCGCGCGCTATATAGATTGTCAATTGGTCCGGAATAAGCCGAGTTTCACCTATACCTTACGCGACGGCTGGTCCGACCTTCGCATCGGGCAGATCATCTTCGAACAGGAAGGGCTGAACAAGCTGCTATCGGACAGTCGTTGTATCATTGGGTGACATCCCGAAGGATGCGGGTGAGCTAATCAATTCAGAAACAATATTTTGTAAATATGGCATTTTTATTGACGCGGCCTTGACGCAACAAAATGCTTATGCAGCCCAATTTCTTCAAGGTGACGGTCCGCAACCTGTGGCGGAACAAGAGTTTTACGATCATCAATATTCTCGGTCTGGCTGTCGGCATGGCGTCCGCCCTGTTGATCGGCCTGTGGATCAACAACGAGTTGAGCGTCGACCGTTTCTACGCGAACGCGGACCGGATCTACCACGTCTATAGCCGGGAGAAGACCAATGGCAATGTTATCGCCTGGGGACGGGCGCCGTCGCCGCTAGTCCCGGAGCTGCAAAAAAATTATCCCGAGGTGGAAGCGGCTTCCCGGTTTCGGACGGTATATTTCCTGATGATAAAGGACGAGGCGCGCTTTAACCTGGAAGGCGCTTTTGTCGACTCGGGTTTCCTCTCGGTCCTGGACTTTCCGCTGCTCGAGGGGAACGCCCGCACCGCGCTGGCCGGTCCGCACGATATTGTCCTCACCCAACATGTCGCCAGAAGTCTGTTTGGCGATGAGGAGGCGATGGGAAAGACCGTGGTCATCGACAGCAACCACAATTTCACGGTGACGGGTATCCTGAAAGACCTTCCGCCGAACACCGAGTTCACTTTTCAATACCTCGTACCCTGGCATTATGTCGAAGAGCTCGGATGGGATCCGCCCGCGGCGGGATGGCAGATCACCAATTCCGGTACCTATCTGCTTCTGAAGCGCGGCGCCTCCCGGACCGCATTCGATGACAAGATCCGGCACATCATCCGCCAGCACGTGGCGGAGGGGGAGGGGTTCGACCGGGAGATCTTTACACAGCCGATCACCAGGGAGCACCTCTACGAGCGCGTGGAGAACGGTCAACTGGTAGCGGGCCGCCTCCGGGTCGTGCAGCTCTTTATCCTCATTGCTGTCTTTATCCTCCTGATCGCCTGTATCAACTTTATGAATCTGAGTACGGCGAGGAGCGCAAAAAGAGCGCGCGAAGTGGGCATCCGAAAAGTGGTCGGGGCCCTCCGCACCTCACTGGTCGCCCAATTCATCGGTGAAAGTATTTTTCTGTCGGCGATCGCCTTTTTGCTGGCGGTGGTCATCGTGAAGGGCAGTCTCGGTTCCTTTGACCGGGTGATCGGCCTGCCGCTTGTCCTCGATATCGGGGCGCCCGCATTCTGGATGTTTGGCGGCGGATTTGTGTTGCTCACCGGTGTCCTGGCGGGAAGCTATCCTGCTTTCTTCCTGTCTTCGGCCAGGCCCGCCAGGGTATTGAAGAGCGGTGTTCAAACATTCAACACGCTGATCAACCCGCGCAAGGTACTCGTCGTGCTGCAATTTACTTTCGCTATCATCCTCATTACCTCCACTCTGATCGTTGAGCACCAACTCCGGTATGCCCGCGGCCGCGATGCCGGCTATAACCGGGAAGGGCTCGCCTTTATCTTCGCACAGGGAGATATCCTGCCGCACTATGATGCATTCAAACACGATCTTCTTGCGAGTGGCGCCGTCGTCGGCGTGACACGGACCTTCTCTCCCATGACCCGGGTCTGGGGCGAGAGGCCCGGCTATTCCTGGCCACGCAGTACTACAGCGGATAAAAGCCTGTATTTCATCGAGTATGAGGCAGATGCGGACTTTGTGAAAACCACCGGTACGCACCTCGTGTCGGGCCGCGATATCGATATGCACAGGTACAGGACGGATAGTACAGCGGTCCTGCTCAATGAAGCGGCGGTTCGGGTCATGCGGCTCAAAAATCCCGTCGGCACGCTCATCACGGATGCACCGGGGACGCAACTGCATGTTGTCGGCGTGATCGGGGACTTTATAATCGCGAATCCCTATGCGCCGGTTGTGCCCATGATCGTCCGGGGGCTGACCACCGGCTACCCGGTTATCCATTTTCGCCTCAACCCCGCCCGGCCGTTGACCGCAAATCTCGACGCCGCCGGAAAAATCTTCCGGCGATACAATCCTCAATACCCGTTCGAGGTAAACTTTGTCGATGAGATCTATAACGCCAAATTCCGGGCAGAAGAGCAGGAAGGCACGTTGGGGTCCCTTTTTGCGATCCTCGCGATCTTCATCTCCTGCCTGGGCCTGTTTGGGCTTGCCGCCTATATGGCCGAAAGCCGCCGCCGGGAAATCGGCATCCGAAAGGTTCTCGGCGCTTCGGTCGCCGGCATCACCATGCTGATCTCGGGCGATTTTATCAAATTGGTATTTGTCTCCCTGGTCCTGGCCACGCCGGTAGCATGGCTGATTATGGACAACTGGCTGCAGGGGTTTGGCTATCGGATCCGGATCACCGGCTGGATCTTTGTCCTTGCCGGCGTGTTGGCGATCGGGATCGCTTTGCTGACGGTGGGCTGGCAATCTCTCCGGGCGGCCCTTGCGAACCCGGTACAAAGCATTCGTTCCGAATAAGAAACAATTTCAGACGTAACTGAGCCACCACTTCCGGTTCCGCCGTTTGTAGCTGCTGAACCACCTGACCGGGAGATACATGACCAGGATCACGATCAGCCAGGCGAGGTACAAGCCGGGTAGCGATAAGCCGAATCCCGGGGGATCGAAGTGAATAAAGCTGCCGGGCGTAGCGGATTGCGCCGAATGGAACCCCTGTAGGTAAAAAAGCGTGATGGTGATCGCTCCGATGACGTACCAATGGATCACATAAAAGAAGAATGGCACATTTCCGTAAGCCACAATGGCCGCGGTGAATCGATTTCGAACCCGTTCCGCGAGAGCGAGTGCGATTAGCGCCGGCCCCATGGTCATCAGCAAGTACAGCAGGGAACATGGGTATTTCGTCACGTTCAGGAATGACATGATCGTGAACATGCTGTTTTTCTGCACCGACCATGGTGAAGGATCGCCATACAAATTCGTTGCCCGAAGGATAAAAAATGCCGCCGTCAGGGACAACCCAGTTATATAAAGCAGCCGGCGGCGCCTGGCGGCATCGAAACCCTGGCTATAGATATTACCGGCCGCATATCCCAGGAACATGACCGCGGTCCATGGTAATAAGGAATAAACGACCAGAATGGTATGATGGCCCGGAAGCCGCACCAGGGTGCGGAAATCGAAACCTTTCGCCGATACCAAAAAGCGCCACGCAAAGCTGCTGTCCATGGCGCGCATATGATCAAAGGCATTATGACCCATGAGGATGGCGGCTCCAACAATGCCAATGACGAGACGGGGAACCCGTAATCCGATCAAGAGACCCATTAAGATCATACTTGCACCGATCGCCCAAATCACCTGGAAAATGATGGTGTGGAGCGCGGGGTCCAACGTAGCTCCGAAGGAAATGATCAGCAGTTCCACCAGCACGAGCCACAGGCCCCTGGTGACCAAAAGAGACGTCAACTGCCCCCGCGTTCGCCTGGCGCCCGCCAGCGACACGGACACGCCGCTCAGAAAGACAAAGACCGGCGCGCAGAAGTGGGTGATCCACCGGGTAAAGAAGAGCAGAGGGGTAGTCGTCGCCAGGGCCATAGGGCGAGGACTACCCCTAAGCAAATGGTCCCTGCAATGATCGATCGCCATGATGATCATCACTGCGCCACGCAACAAATCGATCGACTCGATGCGGTAGTGCTGGACCGAACGGTTGGAGAGGCTTGCCCGAGCGGGGGTAGCTGTAGTCGCGGAAGCCATATTACTAAGATAACCAATTTATCACTTCATCCCTTCACCCCGCACTTCTTCGCATTTGAAGGCAACCTGCAGGATTTGGCCGGCACCAGGGGGGCCGATACCCCAGGCTGACACATATAGCCTTCCATCTGGTCCGAATGTCATTGCCGTCGGAAAGTCTAATCCGCTGGCGATCACTTCCCTTTTCCCCTTAGTGTCGAGCCGGATGATATCGCCTGTGCCCGGCGTCAGATTGCCCGCCGTAGTAGAGGTCTCCAGGACATACAGGCGTCCCAGATCGTCAAAGGTCAGGCCGAGGATATTTGTAAACCCGGTAGCGAAGGGTTGGATCTTCCCGCCTGGCGTTATGGTGAAAACGGTGGAGCTGCCAGGCACGACGGGAAAGGTGTTGAGGTTGCCGACATAGAAAAGCCCGTTATGCGCCGCAAGCGCCGTCGGAACGATATGTCCTTCAATGGCGGAAATATCGGCTACGCGACTTACCGCGCCATTCGGAGTAATCTTATCCAGTTCGCCATGATTAGGTTCGATCGCATAGAAATTGCCTCCGAAATTGATCATATTCCACCAGGTCCCATCTGGCTCGAAATCGCCGGGATTCGGGTTTTTCACCGGGTTTTCCATGATAAACTGACTTAGGTCAGCAAGCATTTTCCACGATTTGTCCGGATCGATACGGATTACTCCATTGGGAATGTCGGGCACGGCATGCGAACAACCTGCGCCTGCAAAAATAGCGTACATCTGTTTTCCGGCAAAAGCAAGATCGGCCACTCCCTGGATGCCATTTCCACCGCCCGGCGCCGTAATACTGGAGGGCAGGTGGTCTAAGAAGGTGCTCCGGTTGCCCTGCCAGTCGATCCGCGATATTCGGGCGCCGGTATCGGAGCCGTGATAGGGACCTACCGGCGGGATGACTTGTGCACATGAGGTTACGCTGTCTGTGCCGCCGACACCCGCCTCTGCTACATACAAATAATTGTCGGGGCCGAAGTGTAATCCCCGGGGGTCGTTCAGGCCGGTGGAGATGACCGTAACCGTAGTGACGGTGCTTTCACCGCCACCGCAATCAGGTGTGGAAGTTCTTTTCTGGCAGGACACGGCGACCAACAAGATAGCGCCGATCGTGATGCCAGGATACAATTTTTGCTTCATACAGTTTGCTTTTCGTAAATCTATAGAAGTTCTTTTACCGCCTGTTCCAGAAGCTACCAAAAGCCGGCGCCTGCGACGGACAGCCCTCCCGGGCCTGATCATGTACATTCGTCCAAAATAGCGGTTGTTCGTCGAAAAAAGCGGGCGTTCGTACCGGGAATCCGCTGCGCGCCGGTTCAAAAGGCTCGATCGAGCGGTAGTTGTCACACTTATAACATTTACGTACTCAACCTTCCATATCATATTGCCAAGGATAATTTCCGCCGTTGAGCGAAGCGGCACAAGGATTGCGGCCTATCCGGGGGATGATGCGTAAAAGACCCCGTGAGCCATGAAAAAGGGAAACAACATCTTCGAAACCTACAGCCACGGCCAGAGTATCTGGCTGGATTACATCGACCGCGGGCTAATCCGCTCGGGCGAGTTGGAACACATGATCAGGGATGAGGGGCTTACCGGCATGACATCCAATCCGACGATCTTTGAGAAATCCATCAGCGGCAGCGACCAATATAACGATCAGATCAAGGACCTGATAGCCAGAGGGAAAGGAAACGAGGAGGTCTTCTACAGCCTGGCCCTGGATGACATCGAGGCTGCGGCCGATCTGTTCAAAAGGGTCTATGATAATCCCGACCGCCCCGGCGGGGACGGCTTTGTGAGCATCGAAGTCTCTCCCAGGCTTGCACGGGACACCGTCGGCAGCATCCAGCAAGGGACGTTGTTATGGCAAAAGGCCGCCAGAAGGAATGTCATGATCAAGATCCCCGCAACGACGGAAGGACTTGCCGCCATCCGGCGGCTGACGGGGGATGGCGTCAATGTAAATATTACCTTGTTGTTTGGACTCCGCCGGTATAAACAGGTGATCGACGCTTATCTCGGCGGTCTTGAGGACCGGTTGGCGGCCGGACAGCCTATTTCCGGCATCTCCTCGGTCGCGAGCTTTTTTCTGAGCCGCGTCGACGTGCTCCTCGACCCGCAGTTGGAGAAGAAGGGTCTTGGAGATCTGAAAGGGAAAGTGGCCATTGCGCTTGCCAAAAAAGCATACGCCATTTATAAGAATGCATTCATTCACGGTCAGCGGTTTCTGAAACTTGCCGAAAAAGGCGCCGCGCGCCAACGCTTGTTATGGGCAAGCACCAGCACCAAGGACCCGTCCTTTCCAGACACGAAATATGTCGACGCGCTGATCGGCAGGGACACGATCGATACGGTTCCACCGGAAACTTTTCGTGCTTTTATCGATCATGGCAAAGTGACCGACTCGCTGGAAACCGGGTTGCAGGAAGCGGAGAAAATCCTGAGCAGGGTCGAAGCCGCCGGCTTCAGTATGGACCAGGTCGGTCAACAACTCGAAGACGAAGGAGTCGAGAAATTCATGAAACCGTATGATAAACTGATGGATTCTATCGAAGCAAAAAGACGATCCAACTGACAAACTGACCTTATCGGGCAACCGCAAATGTGGACTTTTGGGGAATTCCGTCCCCAGGCAATGATCTATTGATTATCATCAGCTTACTTAAGGTTTCGCGTATAATTTTGAACAAAATTAATTTTTCTTCATACCGCCGCTAAGCGTTCTTAGACGAACGTCAGCGGTATAAATTTACCGCCAAATATTCCGTGCATGCCTGGACCCAGGAAAATATTGTTGGTGGATGACGATGTCGATCATTTATCGATTTGCAAGCTGGTATTGACCAACCGGGGATACAATGTATTGGTTCTTTGGAGCACCAATGTCCTGCTCGAAGTGATCAAAGACTTCATGCCCGACCTGATCTTCATGGATCACCGGATGCCCGATATGAGCGGCCGGGAAGCGACTCAACTGATTAAAACGAATGAACTGACAAAACACATTCCCGTCGTCTATTTCACCGGGATGGAAGACGGTGAAAAACTCGCGCGCCTGGCCGGCGCCGATGCCTTCCTGCCAAAGCCCTTCAAGGTCGAGCAATTGATTGCCATGATCGAACGGAAACTCCCAGGGTAAAGGCTAGGCGGTCGCCACGTCGACCTGCTCCGTTTCCGTCAATGGCAGATTGACGGTCACTTCAAACCGATATTCGCCGCTCAGTACTTCGATCCTGCCATGATGCAGCCTGACGATCTCATTGCAAAGCCACAACCCGAGACCCGCACCCTTCTGGACAAGATCGGAACGGAAGAATGCCACCTGTAAATTGTCGGTGAGCACCTTTTTCTCCCGGGTAGTATTGGCGAACTGGACCGTCAGTGCGCCGGTTGACGCCCGCTTGTCCACCCTGCAGACGACCGGCGTGTCCGGGACGCAATACTTGGCCGCGTTTTCGAGCAAGTTCAGCAGCACGATCCGGATCTTGTCCTCATCAGCCCGGAGGATATAATCATCCGCTTCCTCGTCAAAATGAATGACGGGCTCGAGGTTCTTTTGCCGAAGCAATGGCAGCAGCTGGTTGAAGACCTTGACGATCAGCACGGACAAATCGAACGATTTCTTGTAAACAGAAGGCGATCCCACACGCAGTTGGCTCACGACCAGGAATTCGTTGACGATCGCCTGCAACCTGCTGATCTCTTCGAGTTGATTGCTCAGGAGTTGCCGCAGACCTTCTTCCAACCCCTGTTTGCGAAGCCCCACTTCGAGCTCGGTTCGCAGGATAGCCAACGGTGTTTTCAGCTCGTGCGAGGCCGATCCGAAGAAGTTCTGCTGCTGCTGCAGCGCTTCATCGATCCGAAGCATCATTTCGTTGATGGTTACGCTCAGGTCGTGCAACTCATCGCGCGTGCCGTTGACCGGAATGGGGTCGGGCATCTTGTTCGTGGTGATATTGCGGGCAGCATGGATGATCCGCTGAAGCGGCAAAAGCAGTATCCGCGCCAGGACGTAGGACACCGCGGCCGAAATGAGCGCGCTGAGGATAGTACTGATGACCAGCATATTCCTCAGTTGCAGGAGATTGACCTCAGACGGTGCGTTTCCGATGATCATCGCGCGGATCCGGTGATAGGCGAAGAGATTGAACAGGGCGCTCAGGGCAATAAAGACGAGGCTGAAAGCGATCGTGATCTTCAATTTGATACCCATATGGAAGCGTTGCGCCATGACCTAGTTCTTGGTGACATCTCCCTTTAAAATATAGCCACGACCGATCACCGTATGGATCAGCGGCTCATCGGGGTCGCTGTCGATCTTTTTGCGCAACTGGTACATATGAACCTCGACGATGTTGCTGCCGGGATCGAAATTGATGTCCCAGATCTTGTCCAGGATCTGCGTCTTGGTGACCACCTGGTTGGGATGACTGATCAGGAATTCCAGGAGTGAGAACTCGCGGTTGCTCAGGTTGATCTTACGGCCGCCCCGCTGCACTTCACGGCTACGCAGGTTCACGTTGAGGTCGCCTACACAGATGAGGTCGCCCAGTTGCTGAAGACTGCGCCGCTGGATCGTCCTGATCCGCGCCAGCATTTCATCAAAATCGAAAGGCTTGCGCATGTAGTCGATGGCGCCCAGGTCGAGGGCCTGGATGACCTTATCGGCGTCGCTGAGTGCACTAAGCACGAGTACCGGTGTCGTGTTACGGACCTTCCGGAGGTTGGTGAGGATCTCGAAGCCGTTCATATTCGGCAGCATCAGGTCGAGGATGATGAGATCGAAGTCGGTCGATCCGGCAGCTTCGAGACCCCGCGAGCCGTCGGTATGGTGATCGCAGATGTGGCCGGCTTCCGCGAGCCCGTCGCAAAGAAATTGACCCAACTTTACTTCGTCTTCGATCAGCAGTATTTTCATCGCGCGAAATGGAAATTAAGAATTGCAGTCCGAAGGTAACGAATCCGGATAAGTTCCACCATCGTGGAAATCCTTCCACACCATTTTCCGGAATGCCTTCGTCTCCCCAAAAACCACCATTACCCGCACTAGGACCCGGGTTGGTGCTGGCTGTCGATCGCCTCGCCGATCGCCGCGCTTAACCGGCTGGGATTTTCCATATCCACGAATATCCATCTCCCCTCCAGCTTCCGAAGCCGGATGGGGGGCAACAAAGACCCCTCTTCCTGGTGTTGCCCGCGGATATTGGTGACCATATACACGCCGGAGTTGGCGAGCTGGACATCCGCCTTCAGCGGAAATTGCAACGAGTGGTCGTGCACATCGAACGTAAAGGATACCGTATAACATTTCTCCTTTGTCATATGATCTGTATATCTACTAATATGCCAAACAACGCGGGGCGACTGCCTATAACAAATGTTAAATTGCTCTTAAACGCCTCGTCTTCAGCGAACAAACGCAGCCGGGCTCGCCGGGCCCTGGACCGGCTTTTGCAATCATTGGATTAAAAACACAGTATTATGTCAACACCAACAAAAAGCAGCTCCGGTCTGAAAATGAAAGGCAACTGGAATGAACTGAAAGGGAAGATGAAGCAGAAATACGCGGACCTCACCGATGACGACCTCAGGTATGAGGAGGGGAAGGAAGGCGAGCTTATGGGCCGTATCCAAAAAAGGACGGGACAAAGCAAGGAGGAATTAAAAAAGTGGATTGACAATTTGTAGGATCGTCACCCCGCAACGAGGCCCTCGAAGGAGGGCCTTCTTTTTATCCTGCGACATTCCGAGCCAGGCGGCCTGGCCACAAGGCTTCATGCCTTTCTTCAAGCGGTTGCTATCGCTAACGGCTGGCTGACCAGCCGGTACTCGGGGATAGGGATGCATTCAGGAACCGGCGAGCCGGGGTATTGAAAAAGGACAATGCAACGATGCGCTTCCGGGTGGTAGCTTTGCACAATCGCAGAACCTGCGGGCTTGTGGGTGGTATCGAGCACAATAACTTCTTGTCCGGGAGAAAATTTCATGGTAGTAAAATAGTCCTTTTATCGCGTTTATGCAAAGGCGAGTTATAAACAGTTGTGCATATTATGGAAACTTTAACGTCGAAACCCGCGTAATGTTCGCGGCAATTTTCTTCGCATCCCGCCCAATTTCACGGACCTGCCCCGTAGGGCTCACCCCATACCCTCAAAAATATAATCCATCTTCGCCAAAATATCGCTGGCGTCCGCTCCCCACGCGCAAATCCTCAAATCGGCGCGGCGCGGCGTCCACCATGTCCGCATGATTGCATTCATAGCCGATACCCGCGATAACAGCGTCGAACCGTTCCTGTCTGCCGTCCCTGAAGACGACTCCATCCGACACGAACCTGTCGACGCCGCCAAAGACCCGAATGCGCTTTTCCCGGATCATCCTGACCACGCCGATATCCAGCACCGGCGCCGTTCCATCCCGTACGATCTGCTGCAGCGGACCGTACAGTTTTTGCCGAAGTCCAGCTTCCCGACGTCGCCGATCACCCCGCGAATGAGAGGGCGACTAACGAGGTCGGCTACCCGAGGATAAAAATGTCGAGCCGTGAAGGATACCGCGGCGCCGCGCGTCCCCATTTCATGTAAGGCAGTCCGGAATGCCGCTTATTGGTATGCAAATGCAGCCGCTCATAGTGGTTGCGCCAGGGAGCCGCAATGCCGGCGGCCTTTTCCACGATCGCAAAATCTACCTTTCGCCGCCTGAGGCAGGCTGCGGTCGCCAGTCCGGAGACACTGGCCCCGACGATCAGTACATTTGCATGCATGGTATGGCTACTTCCAATATAGGAAATTTTTATCTTCGTGCGATAAAGCGCAAAACAGCCATGGGAAAACAACCGATCCGTGAGAAAAAAGAACGGCTTATTGCCGTCCGTCCTTCCGGTAAAAGGGAAGGCTCGGCGGCGGATATGATCTATGCCGTCGTTCGGCAAATCCCGCGCGGCCGGGTCACCTCTTATGGCGCCATTGCCAAATTGCTCGACCTGCCCAACGCCAGGATGGTCGGACACGCCATGCGCTTGGTCGACGACAAGGGCCGGCCGGTCCCGGCGCAACGGGTGGTCACCTCCGCCGGCCGCCTCTCACATGACAGCCATGGCACGCGCCGCAAGCTTTTGGTGAAGGAGGGCGTGCGGCTTCATGGCGATCGGATACTCGATTTCGCGAAGATATTTTGGGATCCCGCCGACGAGCTTTGAAAAGTTTTGCTAGCTGGGTTGTGCGAGCGCTTACTTCAGGACCTGGCCGCACCAGCTCAGCTTGCCGCCGACATACAGGGCCTCGACCCGCATCGACAAGGTGCCGGATGCGCCAAGTTGGAAATAGTTTAAGCCTTCGCCGAGCGTTACCGCTTTACGCGACAATACCTGGCCGGTCACGTTATATTCCACGAGGACAGCGCTGGCAGTGTTTCCGGAATTTACGACCAGCGTCGATCCGACGCCGGCGCCTGCCACGAATACTGAGGTCACTGCGGACCCGAGGCCAACGCTTACGGTTTGCGAATAGAAAGTTATTCCGGTCGCGCTCATGGCCTTGATCCGGTATAAGTTGGCGCCGTCTGCGGGGTGTTCATCGACGAACCGGAAGCTGGGCCCGGCCGCGACGCCGGCTACCACTCCGATACTTTCGAAGGCACCGCCGTCGACACTGCGTTCCACCACATAGGTCGGATGACCCGAGCTGCTCAGGTCCTGCCAGGAGAGGTCGATCGCCTGTTGTTCTGCCTGGCCGGCCAGGCGGATATCGTCGGTGGTCAGAAAGGTGAACATGGTGGACTCGATATCGGTAGATGAGGTGGCCGTACAACCATTGCGCTTCTCAGTAACGGTCAGGCTATACGGACCCCAGACCGTGTCGGTTACGGGATTCTGGATCGTGCTGGTAAATCCGCCAGGGCCGCTCCAGTTATAGTTCAGCCCTTGCGATCTGCCGAATGCGGCCGAATCTTTTCCGGCTGTCCCATTCCCGTAAAGGTCCAGGTTGCTGCCGGAGAGCCCGGCGAACGCGGAGGCTGTAGGGGGAACGGTATCGACCGGCACTACGATGGTATCCGTCCGCGTAGACGGACAGCCCTGGGCCGGTGAGGCGGATACGATATAAGTACCTGCTTTGGTAATCGTCAGTTGCGAGCTGTCGGCATTCGCGCCGGCGATGCTGCCGCCTCCGGCGACGGTCCAGGTATAATACGCCGCCGTCGTATGATCGGTAAGCGTGACCAATCCTGTGGGATGGTTACAGCGCAGCGTATCACCCTTGACCCCATAGTCCAGCACCGGATTGCGCAAAAAGGTCAGCGGAATAACAAAATCCTGCAGGTTGGAACTGAAGGACGAGGAAGACCGCGACGCAAAGAAGATATTCGAGTACAATGACTGACAGGGGTTCAGCGCGCCGTACATTGCCGGGTCGACCCCGATCCGCGTCATGTTCAAACCCACTTCGATGAACTGCGCGTGCTGGTACAGCATGCTCCATCCTGCCGCCGCACTATTGGATCCCCACGGCGTATTATAGGTCGTATCCTGGAGGGCGGTGCCTGAATAATTGCTCACAGCACCGCCGAACGCGGTCGAGCCTGATTTCGACGCGATCGAGGCGTACCCATAGACTCCCGAGGTGGTACTGAAGCTGCTGAAATTGAAATTGGCCGGCATTTTGGTCAGAAAGGTCGTCTGGCTGATCCAGATCCGCACGTCGACAACCGGCACCGCGCCGGGAGCGAAACTCACGGCCACGATCAGGTCCCCCGTCTGAATGATGTTCCCGGCGGCATCAAACAGCCATTCCGTGTGCCCGCCGCTGGTACCGGCGGAAGTGAACACGCCCGTGGATTGATTGTAGGAAAGGCTATTCTTGTATAATTCGACATTGTAATAACTGTTGGCGGCATTTCCAAATGCGACGATCCCGGCATAGAACCAGAGGGAGTCGTGCACGTTCAATCCATCCCGCCGCATATGCGCATAGACGTCGATCAGGTCGTTCTTGCTCGGAGTCGAAGCGACCCCGCCGCCCCAGCTGTTCGGGTCATCCCCGTTCTTTGCGGCAACAGTAAAGGAAGTGGAATCCTTCAAGGATGCCGTAGCCGTATAATCGCGGCCGTATGCAGCATCCAACCACAGTTTGCCGTTGACCTTGGAAAACAGCAGTTGCGACATCCGCTGGCTAAAAGAGGCATTGGTTCCCGATTGCAAAAGGGCTTTATAGAAGGCGGCGTTCGCGGTATCGATCACATTGTTGCCAAAGCCGGAAGGCGCGAACCAGTCATCGCTGGTGGCGGAGCCGCTGGCAATCCCGTATTTGAGGTAATTGGTACGTGTGTCCGCGTCGACGCCGAAGTTGGCGTACAGTCCCCCGTTGGTAAGCTGCGCGGAGCTCCGGGTTGGCAGGAACCCGGTTACGATCAGCAGAATCACTGCAGTACGTTTCATAGTAACGGATTTAGGGTTCACAGGATAAGGGTACGTAAAAATACGGTGCATTGCGGAAAACTGCAAGCCCTTGGCCAGCGTTTACCCTTAGTCTGGCGGCAATACATTGATTGTTAAGGCAATAAAAATTATTTTTTTTCAGAAATTGCAGGAAACGCGCGCTTTTGTACGGCTAATTATCGTAACTTTCGAGAACCCCCTTCATCAAACACTCATGCCATGTGGCGACTAACCTTTCTTCTGCTGTGCCTGGCGCCGATGAAAAGCGGCCCCTTCTCTAGCCCCCGACCTGTGAATCCCGGTCTTCTTGGTTGCGGACCGCCCGAATCGCCGGCAATCCGGCCTGCCGGCGACGGCCGCTATGCCCCGGTGTTCCCCGGCTGGGGCCATCATCATTATCAGGTCAGCACCAAGGTCGACAGTGCGCAGTTCTATTTCGATCAGGGTCTGAGCCTCTATTACAGCTTTCACCTGACCGAGGCTGAAGCTTCGTTCAGGGAAGCGGCGATCAAAGATAGCCGGTGCGCGATGGCATATTGGGGGGTGGCCCTGGCCATGGGCCCCTATTACAACAGTGCGTATACCTACCGGATGCCGGCCGGGGTCTTACCCGTGCTGGCGAAAATGAACGAGTTGGCTGCGACGGCATCGGCCAAGGAAAAAGACCTGATCGCCGCGCTGAACCACCGCTATTCCGAGGATGAGAACGACAGTCGCAGGCTCCGGCTGAACGCAGCCTGGACGCAGGCAGTCAAAGCCCTAATGTCAAAATATCCCGATGACGACGATATCAAGGCGCTGTATATCGATGGCGCGATGACCGAACACGCCTGGGATCTCTGGGATCCGCAGGGCAGGCCAAAGCCCTGGACGCCGGAGCTCGTCGGAATTTGTGAGCGGATCCTGGCCAGCGACCCCGACCAACCCGCCGCCTTGCATTATCATATCCACCTGCTGGAAGCATCTTTGCATCCGGAGGCGACCCTGTCCAGTGCGGACAGGTTGAAAGAACTGATGCCTGGGGTCGCGCATATGGTCCATATGGCCAGTCATACCTATCAGCGGACCGGCCGGTATGAAAAGGGTGTTACGGTCAATGACGCCGCTACCGCCGCCCAGGCGAACTACAGCGGATTGGCGCCGCAGCTACACCTGCAACCAACGGTGATCCACTATGATGCCGTCGAAGCTTTTTGCGCAATGAACGGCGGGATGTATGCCAGGGCAATGGCGTCAGCGGTCAGGTGCCGGTCGGCCATTTTGTCCCGTCCGGGCATTCAAAACGCCAATGCCCAGTACCTATCCATGATGCCCGTATTTGTGCAGGCACGCCTCGGGAAATGGCAGGCCATCCTTGACCAGCAGCCTCCCGACCGTAGTTGGGTTTTTGCCTCGCTGCTGGACGACTTCGCCCGCGGGTTGGCATATGTCCGTACCGGCAGGCAACCCGCGGCCATGGACTGCCTCGACAGTCTTCGCTCGAAGATCGGAGATCCTTTTCTAGCCACCCGCAACCCTCCGTCCAATGTCCCGGCACAGGTAGCCGCGGTTGCCGCAGACCTGCTGGCCGGCGAAATCCTTTATGCGGCCGGGAAGTCCCATGAAGCGCTCGCCATGCTGCACCGCGCCATCGACGAGGAGGATGCGCTGACCTACCTCGAACCAAAAGACTGGCCATTGCCCGCGCGGCATTTTGCCGGCGCCTGTTTGCTTCAAGCGGGAAGAGCGGCAGAGGCGGAGAAGTTGTACCGGGAAGACCTGGTGCTCAACCCGGGTAATGGTTGGTCCTTGCTGGGTCTGGCCCATTGCCTGGAGGCAGAGCGCAAGAGTGGCGCCGCCGAATGGCTCGCCCGCGCCAAAGCGGCGTTCAGCAGTGCGGAAGTGCTACCGCCCGGATCGGCTTATTGAGCCCGGTTGTCCTGGATGCATGCCATCACGCGTCCGACCATGCGGTCACAGCGGGACAGGTGGAAAGAATAGACAGTGTCCCTCACGTAATGCCTGAGGTTTTCCCGCAACATCGTTTTTGCCCGGTTGAGCCGGACTTTGACATTGGTCTCCTGGATGCCGGCTACTTCGGCGGTCTCGCGGACGGAAAGGTCCTCGACCTCCCGCAAAACGAAGATCAACCGGTATTTTTCCGGCAGTTGAGCGATCGCATTTTCCAATACCAGGTTCAGTTCCTTGCTGGTCATGACATTCTCAGGCGTTTTCATGTTGATAACGTTTTCGCTGTCCTCGCGGACCGTTGCAGCCCTGCGCTGATCGCGTCTGAGCTTATAACATTGGTTAAGCATGATCCTCGTCAGCCAGGTTCCGAACGCTGCACGGTACTCGAACTTCGGAAGATGCTCATACGCGCTGATGTACGCGGCCTGCATCGCCTCCTCCACCAGCCCGTTATCTCCAAGGACGGACATTCCTACCCGATACAGGCGTTGATTGTAACGCCGGATAATGATTTCGAAAAGCGCTTTGTCTCCGGCGACTACCCGCCTGGCGATTTCCTCGTCCGCTTCATGGTTGGACAAGACCATTGTCAGATCGATCATATTCATTGGATCATCCGCGGGCCAAAAGGTTACGGCCGGATGAATCTTTTTATCATAATACCGGGTGACCGACAAAGATGACCGCCAACATTCGTTGATTTGCCTAGCTTTGCAGGTAATCTGTCCCGCGAGCCAAAAATTCTGAACCCATGACCCATATCTGCAAGATCCTTTCAATTGGTCCTGTTACCCATGATGTCGTGTGCGTCAGGTTGGTTAAGCCAGCCAGGTACTCGTTCGTTCCCGGCCAGGCCACCGATGTATCGATCAACAAGACCGGCTGGCGGGAAGCAAGAAGACCCTTTACGTTCACCAGCCTGAACAGCGATCCTTATCTCGAATTTACGATCAAATGTTATACAGACCGCGATGGCGTGACCAAAGCGATCGGCAAACTGGCAGTCGGGGATGAGTTGACGATCGAAGAGCCCTGGGGGGCGATCCGCTACAAGGGGGAGGGCTATTTTATAGCCGGTGGCGCGGGCATCACCCCATTTCTCGCGATATTTCGCCAGCTCCACCAGGTTGGCCTGATCGGCAAGAATAAACTCTTCTTCTCCAACAAGACGGCGGCCGATATTATCTACCGGGATGAGCTTATCCGAATTTTCGAGGATAAAGTGGTCTTTGTGTTAACCGACAAGAGCGATCGCCTCCAGGCCGTTGATTTTATCGACGGCGAGTTCCTTCGCGCGCATGTTACGCGACTAGATACTTCCTTCTATGTTTGCGGTCCCGATAGCATGGTTCAGGAGATCAACCAGCTATTGACCAGCGCCGGCGCCAGCCCGCAGTCCATCGTTTTTGAAAAATGACCGAAGACGATCGACCCCTCCGGCACGCCGATTTTTTCGATACCTTTCAGCATGCCAAACCGCCTGCTCCATGTCTGGACCTGGGGGCTACTCACCTTAGGCGCGTCGCGCCTGCAGGCGCAGGTGTCTTATACGCTGACTTACCTCGATACGACGGCAACCCTGGTCGGGGTCGTCATCGAGCCGGCTGAGCCATTGCGCGCGCCTGTCGAACTGGTCATGCCCCGGTCGGTCCCGGGCAATTACTCCGTCACAAAGTTTGATCGCTTTGTCGTCAGCCCACAGGCCGAAGATGCCGCGGGACATCGGCGGCCGATGATCGCCAGCGACCTCGGCGCGCCCCGCTGGACTTTCGCGGACTCCGACTTCCTCGTCAGACGCATCGTCTACGAAATAGATTGCAAAAGAATGGATGAAGAGCTTCATGCCGCCTCCGATAAATCGATCATACGACCCGGATTTGCCGGCTTGCTGAATTATTCGGTATTTGGCTGGATCGATGGTTGGGACCGGCAGCCCGTCACCTGTATCATCAGGACCCTTCCAAGCTGGCCGGTATTCTCTACACTGGCTCCTTCGGCTACGCCGGTAAAGGGCCGCCTGGCCTTCGCAGCCGCCGACTATTACGCGCTGGCCGATGCCCAGACCTATCTGGGTCCCCGATTCCGGGTCATTGAATATCCCGCGCTGGTGCCGCTCTTTATTGCGGACTTCAGCGAGGCAAGTCAGCCCGACCTCGACAATTTTGGGTGGATGGAGTCACAGGGCCTGCGGATCCTCAAGGCCTATTTCGGCGACCTTCCCTTTCCCTGCTATACCGCCCTTTTTCGGGAAGCGGTGCGGATGCCGGCCGACGACCCGGGCAATTTTGCAGAAGAGCACCTGCAAAGTTCCACCTTCTTTGGTGATACGAGCAGGATAGTCACGACGAGGCAACCCGACTCCCTGTTATGGCGGCGGATGGCTAGCTATCTCCACCATATGTCCCACGCCTTTATTCCTCTTCGGTGTTATAGCGGCGCCTACCGACCCTATGTGCCGGAGATCCCGCCGGTCATCAACACGATCTGGTTCAACGAAGGGTTCATGTGGTACCTCGTTGCCGACACGCTCAAGGAAGAGGGAATGATGGCGGGGTTCCGGCAAACCGTGTACAACGGGCCACCCGGGATCCGGAAGTTGACGATGCAGGAACTGTCGCAAATCGCTTCCACGCAATACGCGGACGATTTTCGGCTGGGGAGCGCTATATTCTCCCGCGGCGCGCTGATGGCAGCGGAGATCGACGATTATGTCCGCCAGCGGACCGGTGGTAAGTCCTCGATGCGCACCATCTTTCGTTATCTCTATGAATGGTCTCGAAAAAATAGCCGTCCCTTCACGCCCGGGGAATTTCCGGGCCTCTTGCAAGCGGCGACAGGTGTAAATATCCGCGCGATCTATGACAAATGGCAGGGACCGATACCGTAGAAAGACGGCAGGCGGTGATCGCGGATTGTTGCCTGCTATTTTCCCTCCTGCACCGGGTAACCCGGGTTGATCCAGTCCACCCGGATATTGTGCGCCAGATCAAGCAACCGGGGATGGGTAAAATGCAACTCCTTCAGCACCGAAAATGCCGGTCGGATATTCGGACAATGCGAGAAGGGGCAGCAACCGCAATAGATGATGACCTCGCGGTTGCGGTCTTCTTTCCCGAGCAGCTGCCTGAGCCGCGCGAGGTTAGGTTCCTCATGTGCAGGTCCGGCATCGACGGAGCCCTTGATCAAACCCGAAGGACCCACGCAGATCAGCAAGGGCGGGTTAGCAGGCGGATGCCGGATCATCGAGGCCAGGTCCGCAGGTTCAACCAGTTCGGCAGGCGTCCAGGGATCGCCGGTCTGCAGGCAGGCGCCTCCGGCGCTGCAAAGAAGAAGGAGAAAAAGTGTCTTTATCATAGCATTACGCACGTTGAAAGGAACAGAAAAGAACGTCATGGGACCAGGCGCAAATATAGCACATCTATAAGGGCCGGTTATGGTTGGAGCTTCAATTTTTCATGGCAGCTCCTCCCGGATGGTCCTGGCATACCCCCTGTTGTTGGTCTTTTTAATCTCGATACCCCGGCATCCGTTGAATGCTGCAAAATCCCGCACGGCCCCGGCAAACTTATGAATGTCGTCCTTTTCCATCTTTACCGGCTCGAAATGAAGGTTGTGGATAACCAGCACCTTCTCTTTCCGGTCCGCCTTCGAATCCATGCGCGCCACGAACCGGTCCCCCACCAGCACCGGCAGCGAAAAATAGCCATATTTCCGTCTTGCCTCCGGCACGAAACATTCGATCTGATAATCAAAGCCAAAAAAGTCCCGCAGGCGGTGTCTGAACACATTCAGCGGGTCCCAGGGCGACAGCACAAAAGCCTCGCCTGACAATTCGATCTTTTTTTTCCGGTATTCCGGTAACATATACAGGGGAGCGGAGGAAAGGCCCCCGACCGTCACGCGGCAAACTTCTCCGCCGGCAACCATTTTTTCCACTTCGGTTCTAATACTATGACCCTTCACAAAACGCGCCCGCCAGGCCATTTCCCTGACATGCGCGATCCCCAGCGATCTCAGGGTCCGCCGGATCACATGTCGGGCAAATTCCTCCGGTGAGGGCATCGTCCGGTCGATACCGACCGGGACGAGATTCCCCGCCAGATCGTAGATCCGCTGAAAGTCGCGGCTGCGTGTGACCATCAACCTGCCCGCCATGAACAGCCGTTCAAGAGCGACCTTTGAAGGTCGCCAGTCCCACCAACCCATGCTTGCCTCTACCCGGTCGTTCGCAAAATCCTTGACCATCAGCGGCCCTTCCCGGCCGACCCGGTCGAGGACCTTGTTCATGATATGGATATCGGCCGGCGTCAGCGGTTTCCTGCCGGAAAGGCTTTCCTTCACGGGCAGCGAATACCGGTAGTCTTCCATCGGGATAAACCCTGAGTCAGAGGTGAAGAACTCAAAGACCCTGCCGTCGGCCTGCAATTCCCCGAGCCACTCGGGCCGATAGCCGGGTACGCGGGAAAAGATCACATGGTGATGGGCGCGCTCGACCGTATAATTGGTGTCGACCTGTACAAAACCAAGGTGTTGGATGACTTTATACACGGCCTCCCGGCCTTTGCCAAAGGATGAGCGTCGCGCTAAACCGGCCGCGTGAAGGATGATCTTCCGGGCCTGTGCGGAATGGAGGGTGACAGGCTGCATAGGTGCAGGACAAATTAAGGAAATATTCCAGCAAATGCGCGGCAGGGCACAATTTCTGCATACTGCGCACCATGCGAATCCCGAAGTACCACAGATTTATCATTATTGTCCTGCTCCCTTTGCTGACCTGGGACTGCCAAAAGCACAGCGCGTCCTCCGATGCCGCCCTGAAGTTTGTCCCGGGACCCGGGTCGCTTGCAGCGCATGTGAAGACGGGTGTCTGTATTGGTAATTCGATCATTTCGGGTCTCCCATGGAGGGAATCGGGGCTGCAGATGGGCGTCCTTGACTATCCGGACAGTTTTGGCCAGATATCCTATCACCTCTCCCTGCTCACGGGATTTAAATGGTGGAATCGCGGCTGGGGAGGCCAGACGACAGCGCAGATCAAACAAAGGTTCCTGCGTGACGCCATCGGCGACTCTTCCGACCCCGGCGACGGGCGTGGAGCCGTTACCCTTTTCGAGAAACCCGATTTTGTCGTCCTGGAGGGCGGCGTCAATGACATTTATTTTGGGATCGACGTCGACACCATCGAGGCCAACCTCGGCTGGATGGCGTCCATGTGCAAACAAAACCACATTCATTGTATCGTTCTGAACAGCGTCAGCCTCGGGAACGGCATGTTCAGCCAGCTCCAGGTAAGCAAAGTGTTTGCGCTAAACAACTGGCTTGCCGCCGGAGCGCTCGACAGCGTGCAGGCAACGGTCATCGACATCAATTCGATCTGGAACAGCGGCGCTTATAAGGGGGTGTCGCCCTACAGTAATGACAATGTGCATTTCTCGACCCTTGTCAATCCGGCCGACGGTATCCACTTCACACGTGCGGGCTACGATTCCGTCGCGAACGTCATTTACCGGTACGGCGGGTTGTCGCCGCTGTGACGGCTATTCCGCGTGACGGGTTATTCCGCAACGGCGGGTTGTCGCCGCTGTGACGGCTATTGCCCCTGTACATACATGTATTTGAAATCGATCACCAACCGGCTGAATCGGCTCATAAAGTCCCGTCCAAGGTTACCGCTCAGCCTTTCTCCCGGAAAGATTTTCTCCGTGAGTACTGCCACACTGTCGATGGCCACCGTCTGTTTCCCGAGGCTCAATGAAAATACCGGCAGCACATACGTCTTGTTTGTCTTTACCCCGCCAGCGCCCCCCAGGCTCGTCTTTTTCTCAATCCCTGACCGGAGGACGGCCGCACGGTGTCTTTGAAAATAGCCGGAATACAGCACGGTGTTGTCGGCGCCGCTGTCGAAATCGAATAGCAGCGTGTCTCGGCCGGATGCCAGCCGGATCACCGGATCCAGGCGATCCAGGGCCAAATTGTGCAGGTCGGCCGGGACCGGTTCGGACGGGATGGCTAATTTGCCGTTGGCGGTCAACCGGACCTCCTGCAAACCGGCAATAACGGGATAGCCAACTATGAGGTTCAACTGGAAACGGATCGGGGCGATGTAAAGGATGGAATCCGGCATCACCTGGAAGATGGCATGGCGCACCACCACACTCCCGACCCAAAGGCTGTCGGCGACTCCAAGTCCGACCTTGAAATGGATGCCCGTCATTCCCGAGCTTTCGTCGTAGCTGACGTCCAGCACGCGCAGGTGCAGCTTTTCCGCGTAGGTCCGCGTTACCGAGGAGATATTGGCGCGGGTGTCGAAAATAGCGTTCACCGTTTGGTTTCCCAGCCGGATAGGAAACTCGATCAGCCCGATACCATCGTGGTTCCAGGGCACTTCGGTTCCTGCCCCGGGCGTCACCTCCTGCGGCGGCAAATCCCGCAGGGCGTTGCGGATCAGCAGGTCGTTCCTGATATCCGCACGTGTACCGCTGTCCATGGCCTTCTTGTACCGCCCTAACAGGAGACTATCCACGCGCGCTGCCGCGGCATATTGACCGGTCCTGAAATAGCTCTCATCCTGGTAGCGAAGCAGGTTCACCACCAAGGAATCAGACAAACCCGGCGACGTCATGCGGATCACCGAATCCACCCTTGACATACAGGCCCGGTTCCTGTTGAAGGCGTTATCAACGATCGCCGCAAAATAGAGCCTTCTGCTTTCCGATAGCTCCGCGGAATGAACCGCCAGTTGACGTTCAAGCCGGAAATAGTCCTTTTGATCGAGGAGGGAGTCCATCGGGCGGATGACTGCAGGGGCGTCCACCTGCCTTTCGGCCGCACAGCCGGCCAGGAACAGGAGCGGTACGAGGACGGCCGCGACCGCGAAAATCTGTTGGGAGGTGTATTTCATATTGCGCGTGAATGAAGGTTTGCCGCCAAAGAAAAGTCATCCGGAGCGAAATAAATTGTAAAAAAACGAAAAGGTAACGGCAAAATGAAAGCGTTTCAATTTGCAATACCGTTTTGGGGACATGCCGATGGATTCCCGGAAGATCATTTGCAGCCTCCTATCTGACAGAGCGTACCGCCGGTATAATTCCGGCAATTGCAATTGACCCCTTTGCCTGTCAATGAAGGCGATTGCATCCTCTGCCAGGTTGTTGCGGGCGGTACTTGCCTTCCCGGCCAACCAGCCTTCGAGTCCCGATAGGAGGGCCGGCAAAGATCCGCCATCTCCGATGTGACCGCTCGATTCCTGCCAGAGCCGTGGCAATACCTCTCCGAGCGGCGCTTTTTCTTTTCCGATTTCGCCCGGAGAAACCTTCAGTAGACCATGAAGCCCCCAGGAGCTAAAGCAGATGCCAACCGTTCGGTCCATCTTTTCGGGCACTACAAAATAGGGCACACAGCCAGGCGGCACGATATAGGCCTTTACGCCCCCGGCCTCCAGGTTGAATGTTATCTCGGTCGAGCCCAGCGGCAAAATGCGCTCCGGTTGGCTGCTGCGCCCCCGGAAACAATAAAAGAATTTGACAAAACCCGCCAGCCCCTTACCCGGCGCAAATCGCTGGTAGCAGTATGGTCCGTGCAAGTCAGTCATCGCAATTCCGGTGATTTCAGGGGTAATTTACTAAATTGGTGCAGTACTGTACCGGCTGGCCAGAAATATATGCTATAACTGCTGACTATGAGAATACCCGCGGCCCTCCTCTTTTTGTTGCTGGCGGATCGGGCCTTCGGGCAGGCCACGGATTTCTTCAGACCGGATCCGCACCGGCGCGTGCTGCAGGCGATCAGGATCGCAGGCAATATTACCGTCGATGGCTTGCTCGACGAGCCCGAGTGGCAGCTGGCGCCGGGCGCATCGGATTTCATCCAGGTCGAACCTTATCAGGGACGGCCTTCTCAATTCGGCACGACGGTCAAGGTGCTGTATAATCAAAAATACCTCTATGTCGGGATCATCTGCAGGGACCCGAAAGGGAAAAAGGCCATCATGGCGACAGACTTCATGCGGGATTTCGATTATACCCGGCATGACCTTGTCAATCTTTCGTTCGATACCTACAATGACCAGCGCAACGCCATCGTGTTTGCCACCAATGCCTATGGCGTGCAACGCGACCTGCTGGCTTTTGACGACCTGTATTACGACATCGACTGGAACGGTCTGTGGAAGGTGCGGACTACCCGGGGAGACTCGGGCTGGGTGGCCGAAATGGCCATTCCGTGGAAAACCCTGCGCTACCCCAGGACAAAGGACAGCACGCAGGCCTGGGGCTTCAATGTCTACCGGAACCGGCGACTGACCAACGAGATCAGTGCTTTCTCGCCTTTTCCCCGGATCTTTTCGGCGACGCATATGGACTATGCAGGATTGCTGACGGGCCTCCAACCCCCGCCGCCATCCACGAATATCACGGTCGATCCCTACATCCTGGCCGAGTCGGATCGCTACACGAATTTTGGCAACGCCGAACCGGGGCACGCGTCAAGCGTAAAGTCGGGCGGCGATCTGAAATGGGCGATCACGCCGAATTCCGTATTGGACCTCACCGCGCACACCGATTTCGCCCAGGCGGATGTGGAACAGCAGGTCAACAATACCACCCGCTTCAACGTCTTTTTCCCCGAAAAGCGATCATTTTTCCTCGAGAATGCTTCGCTTTTCGGCGTGCAGGTGAATATGGCGGCGGATCAATCCGGTGGCTCGATGCATTACCAGCCGTTCAACAGCCGGACCATCGGCCTCGATAGCGCCGGCAGCCCGGTTTCCATCGTAGGAGGCGCCCGTTTCGTCCATCGCTCGTCAATCCTTAACTATGGCGCACTGGCGATCCGCCAGGAAGGCGCCGATGGGGTCGCTCCTACCAACTTTTTCGTCGGCCGCTTTTCGCGGAACCTTGCCCGGCTGGACAGGGTCGGGGCGATGGTCACGGTCAAAGAGCGCCCGGGCGCAACCAATGTGGAATCGACCGTGGATGGCTTTTTCCGACTTGGCGAAAGCAATTCGATCAATGCGATCCTGACGCAAACGACGACCAGTAACACAGACAAACACGGATTCGGCGGCATTGTCCAATATTATAATACGAGCAACGATCATGAAGCGTGGCTCACCGCCTCAGTTATCAGCAAAGACTTCGATCCGCAGATGGGCTTTATCTCACGCAGCGACGTGATCGGGATCACACCCGGAGTCAATTATTTTTACCGCGGCCGGTTGTTGCCGTTCAAACGGTTCCTGCTGGCTTCTTCACCCGGCATCACTCCAGAGTTGTACTATACCGCTTCCACCGGCCAATTCTCGGAGGCCGATCTTCCTGTCTATCCGGTATGGTTCAATTTCAAGGACGGCGGATTTCTCGGTTACGGGATTGCGATGGTCTGGCAACATCTCACCGATACATTCGCACCGCTGAACGTAGCGATAACTCCGGGGGACTATCACTATGTCAACCAACAGGTCTATTTTTCAACCGACCCTTCGAAGATGGTCAATGGTCAGGTGAGTCTTACGGCGGGGAGCTATTTTAACGGACGGCTAATTACAGGCGACTACAAACTCCAGTTCGCACCGGTCCCGTATGTATCGCTACAGGCGGAATACAATCGCAATCATTTCGAGCACGTCGGGATAAAGGATACGAGTAGCTCGGTCAACCTTTATATCCTGCAATGCCGGCTCGCATTGAATCCCCGGCTTCAATTTACCGGTATTTATCAGCACAATTCCCTCAACAAGTCGGATGCCTATAACCTCAGGCTCGCCTGGGAGTTCTCTCCTTTAAGCTACGTGTACCTGATCTACAACCGCGGGGTCAATGCGCAGTTGACGGAGCCGGCCGTCAAGTCGCAGATCGAGGATCACCTGATCTTCAAGGGCAGCTACCTGAAGCAATTTTAATCCTCGTATCTTGCCCGCATGATACACAGGTGCCAGCTATTACTCTTACTCGCTATGCATTTCTTACCCGGTCTTGCCTCCGCCCAGGACCTCATACCGTATCCGCAAAAATTGGAAACCCATCCCGGTTCGTTTGTGCTCACCCGACATACCGCCATCCACGCGCCGCAGGTATTCCTGGAGGAAGCTAAAATACTGCGGGACCTGCAAAAGCGAACAGTGGGTCTGGATCCTGAAAAAAGAGGGCCGGCCTTCAATCTGGTTTATGATAAGACTATTGCGATTCCCGAAGAGTACCGCCTTGAGATCGCCCCGCAGCACACCGTGATCAAAGCCCGCGACGGCGCGGGAATTATTCACGCGATCGAGACCATCCGGCAACTCATGCCAGCCGCTGTCGAAAAGGGTCTGATCGCTGAGTCCACCGCCAGCGCCGGAACGCCGGCCATTTTTCTTCCGGCCGTCAGCATCGAAGATTATCCCCGGTATGCATGGCGGGGCATGCATCTCGACGTCTCGCGCCATTTCTTTTCCATCGGTTATCTATACCGGTTGATCGATCGCATGGCGCTCTACAAAATGAACAAGCTGCACCTGCACCTCACCGACGACCAGGGTTGGCGCGTCGAAATAAAGAAATATCCCTTGCTTACCGCGGCGGGCGCCTGGCGGTCGTTTAACAACCAGGACTCCGCTTGTATGGCGAAGGCTGCCGACGACCCGGATTTTGCCATCGACAGCAGTCACATCGTTACCCGGAACGGCAAAAAGCTCTATGGTGGCTTTTATACCCAACGCGAATTGAAAGCGTTGGTTGCTTACGCTGGCGCACGGCACATCGACATCATTCCCGAGATCGACATGCCCGGGCATATGATGGCAGCGATCAATAGTTACCCGTTTCTTACCTGTAATGGCGAGAACAAATGGGGAGACTTGTTTACGAAACCCATCTGTCCGTGTAATGAAAGCACGTTTACGTTCGCGGAGAACGTCTATTCGGAAATCATGGATATTTTTCCGTCGAAGGTCATCCATATCGGCGGGGACGAGGTGGATAGGACAGACTGGGCCCGGTCACCCACCTGCAAGGCTTTGATGGCAAAGGAAGGGATCAGCGATTTGCCCGGGTTGCAGAGTTATTTTATCCGGCGCATGGAGCAATTTTTCGCCTCGAGGGGAAGGACCCTCGTAGGATGGGATGAGATCATCGAGGGGCCAATCAGTCGATCGGCCGTCGTGATGTACTGGCGCACCTGGGTAAAGGACGCGCCGTACAAGGCCGCAGAAAACGGGAACCGGATCGTCATGGCGCCAGGGGAGCCGCTTTATTTCGACCGGCCGGCCGATCGGTACGACCTAAGCAACATCTATCACTTTGCCCCGGTCCCAAAGGATTTTGACAGCGTCCAGGCCAAGCTTGTCCTTGGCGCGCAAGCGTGTCTGTGGGCTGAACAACTGCCATCGGAAAAGCGTGCAGACTACATGTCCATGCCCAGGATGACCGCACTGGCCGAGGCGCTCTGGACGGCAACGCCGGAAGCGTACGACAGCTATTTCCGCCGCCTGAAAGCGCAGTTCCCTCGTCTGGATGCCCTGCACATCAATTACCGACTACCCGATCTGCCGGGCCTGTTGAATGACTACGCCTTCAAAGCCGTCGACAGTCTCACCATCGAGCCGCCCGCCGCCGACCTGGCAGTCCGGTACACCCTGGACGGAACGCGCCCCACCATCCACTCCCCCGTGCTGCCGCGGCCACTGGTCATCAAACAGGACACACTTGTCCAGCTGGAGGCCTTTTCACACGCCGGCAGTCATGGCGACGTGTACGACCTGCGATTTCACCGCGAGCCGATGCAACCGGCGCTCGCCGCCAGCCAATCGGACGCACTGCGGCCCGGGCTGGCTTGCGCTTATTATAAGGCGGGGTTCAAGTCAACCCGTGCCATGGCTGGCCATTCGCCGGATAGTCTATTTACCTATGACCGACCGGAGGTGCCCGGCAGCATCCATGCACCCGCCTTTGGGCTCACCTATTCCGGATCCATCGATATTCCTGCCGACGGCGTATACAGTTTTTTCCTCGACTGCGACGACGGCGGTGTCCTGCGTGTCGGCGGTGATATCGTGGTCGACAATGATGGAAATCACAGCGCAATCGAGCGGAGCGGTCAGGTCATTCTCGAGAAAGGCCGACACCCGTTCCGGCTTGATTTCATCGAAGGCGGCGGCGGGTTTACGTTGCGGCTGCGCTATACCGACGGGCGAACGGAGCCACGTGACATTCCGGCGGCTTGGTTTTGGCATTGACCGTGGCCCGCGGCGTATTGTTGACCTCACCGCTTTAACTCGACCGACCTACCCAGGCGAAGCGTATTATGGCCGCCTCGCGGTAAATATCGTTGCAGCGGCAGGTGGCCAGGCTGAGCAGCAGGAGTTCGCCACCGTTAATGCCCGAGCCAAATCCGGTCGATTTTGTCGGGAGCCGCAGGTTCTTTGCTACATCGTTTGTCTGCACGACCGCTTCGGTCAGGTCATGGCTGCTTGAGATTCGCGCATACATTTTAATATCCCTAAAAATACAATTTTTTGTTAGGGGCTCTTCAGGATTTGAAGGAAAACGCTATCTTAACAAAGAAAACCCTGGACCGTCAACCAAACGATGCCTATCACCCGAATTATCAATTACCTGATCGCAGCAGTCTGGCTGGTCAATGGTCTTTATTGCAAGATATTCAATTTCGTCCCGCGTCGTCGCCGCCTTTCTGATCGGTCTCATCATGCCGTTGGCAATTTCCGCTTACGTGTACGATTTTTCAGGCTATTACGACCTGCATTGGCTGAACCGCGTGGTTACGGAACACGAGCATCCCGACCTGATCGTAAACATCAACGCGGGATTTGACGAAACCAGTTTCCTGATAAAAGGGAAATTTCCTTCCGCCGATTTGAAAGCCTTTGATTTTTATGATCCCGGGCGGCACACAGAAGCAGCCATACGCCGTGCCCGGAAGGTGAGCCTGCTGTATCCTGGTACGCAGCATGTCGCGTGCCAATGCCTACCGCTGGACGACGGGAGCGTCGACATTGTCTTTTTGCTTTCCGCCGTCCATGAGATCAGGTCGTTTAACGAGAAAGTCATATTTCTTTCGGAGTGCCATCGGATTTGCCGGTCAGGAGGAAAGGTCGTTATGGTGGAACATTTGCGTGATTTTCCGAACTTCCTGGCATTTTCGGTCGGGTTCACTCACTTCTTTTCCCGCTCCGTTTGGAGGCGCGCATTTGGTGAAGCGGGTTTTTCAACTTTCGAAGAATCCAAATTCACGCCTTTTATGTCGGTTTTCGCTTGCCGGCCTTAGCTTTTTGACTGCGGAGGTCATGGAGTGAACGCGGATTTTGAAGTTTTATCCCCGAATTCAAAACAAATTTTGGCCTTATACCACTGTCAATTTCCGGACTACCGCACCGGATATCGAAGCGCTGATTAACATTGTCGTGCGGACAGGCCGCAGCATATCGGCCGGATAAGTCTATATCGCCCAGACTTTGTCTCCCTTTTTATAGGGCACATTACCGTCATAGCGGCCGGGGGTCTCGATGTACCGGCATGCTTTTGTGGCGCCGGCCTCCGACGAAAAATAGCCCCAGATGGTCAGTTGTTTCAGCATCTTGAAATAGTGGTCCGGCTTGCCGTTGTTCTTCGGATCGCGGGATTCCTTGTCGAGCTGCACGAGCAGGTCGTGGCGCTGGCCGGGACTGAGGTCCATGAATTTCTTATCCCGCAACGCCTGCAGGCCTTTGGTGAAAGTATCCTGGTCCTCGGGGGTGTAACAATCCGTCACGATCACTTTCATGAAGTCACCGATGCCTGCTTCTTTGGCGCCCGGCACGTCCTGGCCGGCAGGCAGGATCGTCTCGCCAACCTCATCCATCAGAGCAATGTCGGTGTCATAAAAAAGCCCCTCCTTACGCGCAGGGGTCTTGCAGCCCGACAAGAAAGCATCTGCACCGATCACTGTTCCGCCCATCAGGACGGCGACCATTTGTAACGCTTCTCTTCTTTGCATGGTGACTTGTTTAGATGTTCATTTTTTTGAGTTCGTCGACGGCGTGATTGGCAGCCCGCGCCGTAAAGGCCATGTAGGTAAGCGACGGATTGACACAGTTGGTTGAGGTCATAAAGGAGCCATCTGTCACAAAGACGTTCGGCGCATCCCACACCTGGTTCCACTTGTTGACGACGGAGGTCTTTGGATCCTTCCCCATCCGGCAGGTGCCCATTTCGTGGATGCCGCGGCCAAGGACCGGGTTGTTGTCGAACCCTTGCACGTCTTTCAGGCCACATGCCGTCAGCATTTCGATCGCGTCGGACTGCATGTCCTTCCGCATTTTCAACTCGTTGTCGCGGATCACGGCTTCGATGGCGGGGATATTGAGCCCCCACTTGTCTTTCCGTGTCTTGTCAAGGGTCACCTTGTTGTCATGGTAGGGGAGCGTTTCGCCAAATCCGCCAACGCCCATCGTCCAGGCCCCCGGTTCCGAGAGCGCGGCTCTAAGTTCCGCGCCGATGCTCAATTCCGCGATCTGCCGGTCCCACCCTTCCCGTCCCGCGCCGCCCTGGTAGCCGAAACCACGGATATAGTCCCGCTTGTCGCCAAACAGGTTGCGAAATCTCGGAATATAGATGCCGTTGGCGCGGCGGCCATAATAATATTTGTCCTCGTAGCCTTCCGCGCGTCCATAGGCGCCGACATCCAGGTGGTGGTCCATCAGGTTATGACCCAATTCTCCGCTGCCGGAGCCCAGGCCGTCGGGCCACACATCCGTAGCGGAGTTCATCAGCAGCCAGGCGCTATTGATCGTCGAGGCATTCAGGAAAACGATCTTCGATTGATACCGGTAGGTTTTGTTGGTCTCGGCGTCCAGGATCTCGACCCCCGTCGCCCGCTTCTTGTCCTTGTCGTAAAGCACCTGCGTTACGATGGACCAGGGCCGCAGGGTCAGTTTTCCCGTGGCCATGGCTGCGGGAAGGGTGGAGGACTGGGTGCTGAAATAGCCGCCGAATGGACAGCCGAGCCAGCATTTGTCGCGATACTGGCAGTTAGTGCGGCCCGGCAAAGGCTCCGTAATATTCGCCGTCCGGCCGATGATCATATGCCGGCCGTTCTTGTAGTGATCCTTCAACCGGGCAGCCATGTCCTTCTCCACGATGTTCATTTCCATCGGCTTCATGAATTGTCCGTCGGGAAGCTGGGGCAGGCCTTCCCTGGATCCGCTGACGCCGGCGAATTTTTCGACATGGTCGTACCAGGGAGCAATTTCCGCGTATCGTACCGGCCAGTCCACGGCGATACCGTCCCTGGCATTTGCTTCAAAGTCGAAGTCGCTCCAGCGATAGCTTTGCCGGCCCCACATCAGCGACCGGCCGCCGACGTGGTACCCCCGGAACCAGTCGAATCTCTTGATCTCAGTATACGGCGACTCCTGTTCGTTCGTCCAGTAGTCGAGATTGGTCTCGTTCAGCGGATAATCCCGGTTCAGGACCGGATAGTTCTTGATCATCTGCTGCGTCTTGCTTCCGCGGTGGGGAAATTGCCAGGGCGCCTTTGTGGCATTCACATACCCTTTAATATGCTCGATATTCCGGCCGCGCTCCAGCAAGAGCACGGTCAGACCTTTTTCGGTAAGCTCTTTTGCCGCCCAGCCGCCGCTGATGCCCGAGCCTACGACGATCGCGTCAAATTGATTGTCGGCCATTGTAATGGATTAAAATATATCAGAGTGACCCGCTGCCGGGCCGGATTTGACTATACGAGATTTGTCCTGACGTAATGGTAGCTCTTCGCGATCGCATCGAACACGGGTTCGCTGGTCTGGTCCTGTTCCACAAAAAAGTACTCCATCCCGGAGAGCTTCTTATAGCGGAAGATGTTCTTGAAGTCGATGATGCCCGCGCCGACTTCGGCGAAATACTGCTTGCCGTCGACCGTGTAGCTTGCCGGTTCTTTCTGCGTCATATCCTTGATATGCCACATCCTGAACCGGCCGGGATTTTCCTTGATCAACCTGATGGGATCGTGCCCTGCGCGGACGACCCAATACATATCCATCTCGAAGAAGACCAACGAAGGATCGGTCTCCTTCAGCAAGACATCAAAGCCTGTTTGGCCGCCGCCCCAATCCTTGAATTCAAAATCATGATTGTGGTAGGCCAATTTCAACCCGCTCTTTTTGGCCTCCGTCGCCGCTGCGTTGAATTTCGCGGCGAGCTTTTTATAGTCATCGAGGCTGGTCCGCATGTTGTCGGTCAGGAAGGGGACAACGATATATTTATGACCCAGGGTTGCGGCAGCGGCGATATTGTCCTTCAGGTCGCTGACGTCATCCTTCATGAAATAATTCATCATCATATAGTGCCCGCTCGGGCTGACCAATTTGTACTTTTTGAGCATGCCGGCGAGCTGCGCCGGTGTGAGGCCAAAGTATTTTCCGTTACCATAGCCCATCAGCTCTACCGAATTATACCCTATTCCGGCCACCTTGGCCAGCGTGCCATCGGGATCTTTGCCGATCTGGTTGCGGACGGTGTATAGCTGCAGCCCGATCAGCGGGCGCGTTGCAAACAAGGGAGATGGCTTGATAAAGAGGCCGGTCGAAAGTAATCCGGCTTGTTGAAGGAAGTTGCGACGGGTTGGCATAGTCAAACGTTTTGAAGGTACACGGGGAGCCTTAGGTTAACAAATATAAGTGCTTTGACGACACTGCGCGCACAAAAATCCTAATATTGTACAGGCGGCCAACATTAACATTTGTATGAGAAAATGAATCTATACCAACGTATCACAGGTGTGCTGGCCCTGGTGATATCTTCATTAATAGGATCCGCACAGGACTTCCCAGGGAGTGACCGGCTCATATGGTCGCCAGATTCAGCCTGGCTTACCGGCGTCCGGTCAGCGGGGTCCGCCATTCTTTTTTCACGACGGGTGCCACTGGTCAGCTTTATGTTGAACGGCAAGCGTTGCAATACATCGATGAGCGCTGAAAGTTGGGGTGACAAGCTCCGCATCCGCATGGCTGACACTAGCCTGGAATTCGCGAACATTTCGACCGATACGGTCGTCGTCTCAAATCCAGTCCCTTTCGGGGACGACAGCAGCCACGTATATATTACAGGGCTCGGTGACCATCCCTTGTCGCGCACATATATTTTTCTTCCAGGAAAGAGTCCCGTGAACGTCATTGTCCCGGACGACGCCTGGGACCTGGGATATTGTTCGTTTGCCGTTGGCGGCGCGTTCGATCACGACCCGGTTCAGATAGCCGCACTCCTCCGGCGTAATCGCCAGTCCGTTACCAACGGCCGGACAACCCGTTTCGAGACTATTCTTTATCCGGGAGGCAGTGTCCGTTATAGATGGTATACTTCGGTGACCCATGGAGACTGGCAGGACGCCCTGACCGAGGTCTTCCAGCACCGGATGTTGTACGACGTTACCCGTTTCGATGACTCCATATTCCGCCGAAAGGACCTCCAGTGGATCAGACACACTTATGTCATGCATATCATGATGGCGTGGGACAGAAACTTCTATGACGACGACACGCGTTCGTTCAGGTTGGAAGGTTTTCTTGCAAACGCCAGGAAATGGTATGGCGGAGACGACGTCCTTGCCATCTGGCCCACCTGGCCGACGTTGGGACTTGACCAACGAAACCAGTTCGATCTTTTCCGCGACCTGCCCGGCGGTCTCCGGCAGGTTCGCCGGCTGTCGGATCTCTGCCACCGGAACGACACCCGTTTCTTTGTCTGCTATAACCCATGGGATGAAGGCACCCGGCCTGAAAGCCATTTTGAAGGTCTGTCGCGGCTTATCGCCGCCACCTCCGCCGACGGAGTCGTGCTGGATACCAGGGGCAGTTCCAGCAGAGAATTGCAGCAGGCCGCCGACCGGGTGCGAAAAGGAGTCGTGATGTACAGCGAAGGTATGGCCGTTCCAAAGGACATGGCCGGTATCGTCGCGGGGCGGGTCCACAATGCGCTGTACTATCCGCCGATCCTGAATCTCAACAAGCTGATCAAGCCCGAGTTCACGATCTACCGGGTTACTGAGTTGTACAAGGAAAGGATCAAGCGGGAATTGGCGCTTGCGTTTTTCAACGGCTATGGCACTGAGCTCAACGTCATGGCGCCCGGAGAGCCCGAGTGGGTGGATAAGGAATACCGCTATCTTGGCAGAACGACCAGGATACTCCGGGGAAATTCGCTGAATTTTGTATCCCGGGGATATACTCCGCTGATCGGCACTGCGGTGGACAGCATTTGGGTCAACCGCTGGATGTTGCCCGGAAAGACGATCTATACCATTTTCAGCTTGCGGCCCTCCGGTTACCATGGTCTGCTTTTCCGCGAGGAGCCTTCCGACAGCGTTCATTTCGTCGACCTATGGCGTCATGAGCCGGTAATCCCGCAACAACGCAACGGGCGATGGTGGCTGCCGGCAACCGCGGACGCGTTCGATGCCAGCGATCTCGGCACCAACAATGAAGGAGAAGTTGACTGTATCGCCCGCCTTCCCCGGGTACTGCATGTCTCCCTCGATGGCGATCAGTTGACTATCCGGGTAGACCCCGGACCCGACGCAGCCGCTGGCGAACTCAGGATATGGGCCGGCGCCCCGGAATATGAAAATCGGCCGCTGACGTTCCCGGCAAAGCCTAAACGGTTGATGTTACACGATCACTTCGGCACGTACGAGGGTCGAATCGTTATCCAACTAATCAGAAACGGGATGCTCCTGGATGAGTCGGTCGTCACGATGCGACCCGGCAGTCCGCGACGAATCTCCCTTCCGGCAAGGACCAATCCCATCGCCTTAGGCGATCATTCGCCGGGCATGGCGCCCATCCCGGGTGGCATTTTCCGTTTTCACGAAACCCACGGCGACGAATTCATCCCTTACCCCAAACAGGACGTCGATAGCAGCTTTGTAATGCCAGGCTTCCTGATGGACAAATTCCCCGTGACCAATGCAGATTTTAAGCGGTTTCTTGATGCCACCCATTATCGTCCGGCGGATACCACTAATTTTCTCCGGCACTGGATCCATGGCCGTATACGGCCCGGTGAGGCAAGCATGCCCGTGGTGAATGTCAGCTACGAGGATGCAACAGCTTATGCGAAATGGTCCGGTAAACGGTTGCCCACCGAGATCGAATGGCAGTATGCTGCACAGACAACGGCGCTGAACCTTTGGCCGTGGAGTCAGACGACGCCGGTTACCTGGAAAGAGAAGGCGGTGACTGAGTCGCTTACGATCAGGGAAGTGCAGGGTATCGACCCGTCACGTTGTAATCTGGGCAACGTTTCCCTTTATCCGGTGGGGAAATATCCTGACGGAGCGAATCCTTACGGGTTGCAGGACCTTGTCGGTTGTGTCTGGCAGTTGACCAATGATATCTACATGGCCGGCCATTACCGGTACATTATCCTGAAAGGCGGAAGCTATTACCGGCCCTCCGGCAGTTGGTGGTATGTACAGGGCGGTCCGCGGGAACTCACCTATCGTCAGTACCTGCTCCGGGTGAGCGCCGGGTTTGAAAGAAATGCCACAGTTGGTTTCCGTTGCGTCAGGGATATTGCCGGGAAGCGCTGACAGGCCGTTGTCAAATTGGTGCTAATGTGCTCCAAATCATATATTAAACTGACGGTGCTCACCGGCGCGGGGTTTCCATCTTCATAATTTCGTGCGAGAAAAAACTTCTTATGAAGAAAAATATCCTCGGGATCGCCCTTCTGTCGGCGATTGGAGTGTCGGTGGCCGTCCCGGGCTGCAAGAAAGCGCTCGATTATTGGCAGGACCATAATGGGGCAGGGGCATACCGGATCGTGAAGATGACCTATTCCGGCATATACGAGCCGTTGGATTCCATTCAGTTTACTTACAACGCGTGGGGCGATCCTGTTAACGGCATCCGTTCCCGGACCGGGACCGGCTATACGAACTTTCTTTTCCGGTATGATTACCAGCACCGGCTAACGGACCAGATCAATACCTATGGTACAGATCTTTCCTACGTAGTGTCGCCGGAAAGCTGGGACAGGTTCTTTTACGATGACAAGGGCAGGATCGCCGTAGACTCCCTGTACTTTTTCCCCGATATCGTGGACGGAAGGCCGGTTCCCGGTAAGTTTGGCGTTGTTACCCTTCTCTATTACGACTACGATGCGCTCGACAGGATCATCCGGGTCAGCATGGTCCAGCAGGGAGAGGTCTTCTTTGTCAGCACATACGCTTATGACGCGAGCGGGAATCTGGAAGGCCGGCCGCACGATGACAAGCTCAATTTCCGCCGCACCAACAGGGTCTGGATGTTCCTGTCGAGGGACTACAGCCTGAACAATCCGCTGAATGCAGTTTACTCCTATAACCGGGCCGGATTGCCGCTGACCATCGATTGCACCGGGGAGAACAGCCAGCAGTTGATGGATGAATCCATGGGCACGCTGGGGTTCAACCATGCCGTGATAACCTATAATATTTCCAGGTAGTGACCGGCGGGCGGAGGCGGTTAGTGTGCGTTTTGGATGTTTGAACGCCTTTTAACCGCCTTTTAATCTTCATTAAAATTTCAACGCGGCAGCTTTTAATCTGCGATTAAATCCTTTTAATGGGACCAACTTCTTTCCTTCGAAGCTGTCTCATTAATAACTTCAGTCAATTCCGATAATAAATACCTGAGAGATGAAAAAGCTAACCATACTTTTCGCCGTTGTGCTGGCGGTCTCTTCATGCACGAAAGAGGTGACCGTGCCAGATGCCGGCTGGTCAAACGGCTATTACCCGTACTACGACCCCAGCCAGGACCCTTATTATGACCCTAACCAGGATCCTTACTATGATCCCAGCCAGGACCCGTACTATGACCCGGGAAGCTATTCCGGCGATTACTCGGGCAACCGTTTCAAGGGTCACGCGCAAAGCCACCCGGGTGTCTCCTTGACAGCTCCGGACGCGGCCAGCGGGAAGTGAGATAGCGGGACCTATTTCTTGTCGTGCGGTTCGAATAATTCGATCTTGTTGCCTTCCACGTCGAGTACGTGAACGAACTTCCCGTAGTCATAGGTCTCAACATCATCCAGCACCGTAACGCCTTCATTTTTTAACGCCGCTACGAGCGCCTCGATGTTGTCGACCCGGTAATTGATCATAAAGTCCCTGGTCGAAGGTTCGAAATACTTAGTCTTGTCGGGGAAGGGGGTCCATAACGTATATCCCTTTTTCGCCGAATCCCCATCCTCCCGCCAATCGAATTTGGTTCCGTAAGGACTCATGTCGAAACCAAGATGGGTCTTGTACCAATCGTTCATTTTTGCCGGGTCGTTGCATTTGAAGAAAATGCCTCCGATCCCTGTAACGCGTTTCATTCTTACCGGGGGTTTAGTTGGTGAAGTTAAAATGGAGTGGAAGGCGGCGCCAGTGACGAACGATGCCGCGATCGCCAGATATAGTAATGTTGTCCTGACCATATGGATGTCGGTTTTCTTCCCCCAAGTTGGGTGATTTCGGCGAATCCGTGTTCGGGTCCCGGGGATTTTTTTTCCATTTTCCCCATTTCCGGGACCCTTTACGCGCTCGGGCAATATTCGAGGAGGAGAACGCCGTTGTCAAATGCGTGCGAATGCTTCAGGTCGAATTTTGTACATTCCCTGTTGTCATCGAACAGCCGAAGGCCGCCCCCCACAGAGACGGGGTAGACCAGGAGGTGCAATTCGTCCACGAGGGCATGATGAAGCAAGGATTTTGCAAGCGTTGCGCTTCCATACACGAGGATATTCCCGCCGTCGGTCTTCCTGAGCGCCGCGACGTCTCTCGCCAGGTCCCGAAGGATGTGACTGTTATTCCACTCCGCCTTTTGCAGGGTCCGGGATACGACATACTTGGGCATCCGGTTGATCGGGTCGGCAAAGCCCGCGCCGGTCTGCGCCGGCCAGTATCCCGCGAACATTTCGAAAGTGGTTCTGCCCAACAATAAGGCATCCGCGCCTGCCAATTCCCCGACCTTGTATTTCCCCGTCTCCGGATGCTGGTATTTAGCCTGCCAGCCCCGATGGGGATGAGCGGTCTCGTTGCCGCCCGGCGCCTCTATAACGCCGTCCAAGGTGATAAATTCGGTTATGATGATCTTTCGCATGGTTTTGACATTAAATGAGAAGCCGATCGGTTGCGAATATACGGCTGTAGGTCCGGGAATGCAAATCTTTTTGGTTATTCCGTCCTTAGGCTTTTCACCGGGTTTGCCATTGCTGCCTTTACGACCTGTAGTCCGACGGTTGCCATGGCGATGAGGACGGCTGCGAACGCAGCGAGGGCAAAGACCCACCAGCTGATGTTTATCCGGTAGGCAAACTCTTCCAGCCATTTATGCATGGATATCCAGGCAACGGGGATCGCGATCACCGCGGCGATCAGCACCAGCTGCAGAAAATCCTTTGTAAGCATTAGGGCAATGCCGGCCACGGTGGCGCCCATGACCTTCCGGATCCCGATCTCCTTCACCCGTTGTTGGGCGGCGTAGATGGTGAGGCCCAACAACCCTAAAGCGGCGATGAAAATGGCAAGCAGGGAGACGATCAGAAAGATGGTTTGTCTTGTCTTATCGTCGTGGTACAGGGATTCCCATTGCTTGTCGAGGAAGTGATACTGGAACAGGTGCCCCTGATCTATTCCCCGCAGAATGGCATCCATTTTATGTAATGACCCGGTGGGATCGCCTCCGCCAAGCTTCACGGTAAAGTGTCCAAAGCTCTGTCCGAGGCTCCTTTTAAAGCCGATCACCATTGGGGCGACTTGCTCGTGCAGTGATTGGAAATTGAAGTCTTGTACGATGCCCGCGATGGTTGCCGTAATCGGCTGGTCGATCGCGGAACGATTGTCACCGCCGAATTTTGCGGACAAAATGGTGATCGTCTGGCTCGCCGCATCCGTTATACCAAGCGCCTTTGCCGCCGTTTCGTTGATGAGCACGGAGGAAGAGTCACCGTTGCCTGAAGAAAAGAAGTTCCTGCCCTTTAGCAGCCGTATGCCATAGGTTGACAGGAACTGGCCATCCACACCAAAATAGTACATGTCTTTTCCGTCCTCCGGGCTCTCGTTTTTTGTAATCACCTTCACGGTGGGAATCGTTTTTAATTCTCCCGGGACCATCGATGTCACCGAAACCGATTTAACTTGCGGAAGCTGTAAGAATTCGTTCGTTGCCGTTTCGGTATGCCGGTGGACTAAACCGCTGTTGATATCGATGACCACCAATTTGTCCTTATTGAAACCAAGGTCCTTGTTGTTTACGTATTGCATTTGCTGGTAAATGATCAGCGTGGCCGCGATCAGTACGATGGAAATCGTGAACTGGAACACGACCAGCGAACGCCGCAGGGAAATATTTCCCCGCCCCGGATGGATCTTGCTTTTCAGCAAAGACAAGGGATTGAGACCGGACTGAAACAAGGCGGGATAGAGACCGGCCAGCAAAGTGACCGTTACCAGGACAAGGAGGACACCGGCCCAAATCCGGTAATCGGTATGAAGGCCCAGCGTAAGGTGTTTTTCCGTGAATGAATTGAAGACGGGCAAGAGCAGATTCACCAGGATAAGCGAAAGCAAAACGGAGAGGAGCGTTACCAAAAATACTTCTGCAAGAAATTGTCTTACAAGGGTTGTCCTCGATGCTCCCGCTACTTTTCGAACGGCAATCTCCTTTCCCCTGTTGGTAAAACGGGCGGTGGACAGGTTCATGTAATTGATGCACGCCGTAAAAATGATAAAGAAGGCAACTATGATAAAGACGTAAATATAAAAGATGTTCCCCTTCTTCCCCGGCGAGCCTTCGATATCGTTGGAATAGAAATGTATGTCTTTCAATGCCTGTAGCCTGACCGTGCTTTTGACGCCCGGGTCGGGTTTATGATTGGCGGCGATAAGGTTATCCAATTTGCTTTCCAGGGCGGATATATCGGCATTGCGGTCGACCAGAAAATACGTCGAAAAGGCGCCGGAGGTCCAGTCATTGTCCATCCAGCCCTTTGCGTCCTTGTTGACCAGGAGCGAGGCCTCGGAGACCACGAGATCAAACGAAATACTCGAATTGACTGGAAAATTTTCCAATATGCCGGTCACTGTAAAGGGTACCGAATCGTTGTCGAAAAATAACAGCTTTCCCACGGCGTCGGACGTACCAAAAAACTTCTTCGCGGACGCCCGGGTCAATACGACGGACTTTGGCGCCGACAGGGCGCTGTTCCGGTCGCCATATATCAATGGAAAACTAAAGACCGTCAAAAAACCGGGACTGCCTGCGATAAAGTCCTCATGGAATATATTCGCCCGGTTATCTCCCGGGGCGACGTCGGCACGCCAATACACCGAAATCCGGGCTACATCGCGGATTTCCGGAAAGTCGGCTTTTGCTCGCGCAGAAACCTGGAAGCCTGTTGCGGCCCGCTTTTCGGTTTTCCCTTCGGCGGATTTTTTGTTTTCGACCACTCGATAAATGTCTTCCACATTTTTATGCAGGCCGTCAAACGTGAGTTCATCAAAGATGAACAGCCCGATCAGGATGAAGCTGGTTAACCCGATGGTCAGCCCCGCGATATTGATAATCGAAAATATCTTATGCTTCGATAAATTCCGGAGCGCGATCTTAAAGTGGTTGCCCAGCATGGAAGTAGTCTTGTCTGAAGTAATTGCCCAAAGCAAGCATATTCATCCTCCGTGACGAAATGTAATAGACGACGGTCCGGCGGTCATCGACGGGGCGGCTTCTTTACCCGACCAACGTCCTTTTTTGGCGACCGGCCCACAAAATAGCCGTTTGGAGATGATAAATGGCCGTTTGTCGGTGAAAAAGGGGCCGATACCGGTTGGACTTGCAGGTAAGAGGTTGAAGCGTGATATTGTACCCCGATTCCATTTTGATATGATGTTGCAACGATCGAAGGGCAGGCTGATCACTATCCTGACACATGTACTGATATGGTCGGTGTTCGCGCTTGCCATATTCTTATACCGGCCTATCCTCTCCACCAGCGACATCCCTTACCAATTCTGGATAAGGCAAACCGTTACGCTGGGATTGCTCCTGATCGCTTTTTATATCAACGCGTCCCTCCTCGTCCCCCAATTTTTATTGAAGAACCGGTTGACCTTGTATTTTGCTGCGATCGCTGTCATTATTGCGGCGGTCGTCCTGGTTCACGCGGGCGCGGACAGCGCGCTCGAGCCTTCCCGTGCCGATCAGGTCTTTTCCTCCCGGCCCATGCGCCCCCCAAGACTCGATCATGGCACACATTTAGAACCGCTCATGTTCGTGATCACTGCGCTGGTACTAGGGATCGGCACGAGTATAACGGCCATACAAAAATGGCAAAGGGACAAACAGCGGCGGGAAGAGTTGGAAGGGGAAAAGCTTAGTTCCGAGCTGTCGTTCCTCAGAGCGCAGGTCAACCCGCATTTCTTTTTCAATACGTTGAACAATATTTACGCGCTGACGGAGGTAGACGGCAAACTGGCCGGGAAGGCGATCCATCAACTGTCCCGCATGATGCGTTATTTGCTCTATGAGACCCAAGCCGGCCATACGATGCTGAGCCAGGAAGTGGCCTTTGTAAAGGACTATATCAGTCTGACTCAACTGCGATTAGCGGAGGATGTCCGGGTCAGGGTCGATTTCCCGCCAAATCTCAAGGACCTGCCACTGGCCCCGATGATATTTCTGCCGTTCGTCGAGAACGCCTTCAAACACGGGGTTCGGTCCACCCACCCCAGCCATATCGACATCGCGCTTGTGCAGCGCAACCAGGTTGTCGATCTGACCGTAAAGAATTCGGTTATAAGGGATAATAGTGTTAGTTTAGACAACGGTAGCGGCATTGGCCTGGCAAATACCAGGCGCCGGCTTGACCTTCTTTATCCCGGAAAATACAAGCTGGATATCGACGAGCTGACTGCTGCCAACGAGTTTACGGTTCACTTAGTTCTCGACCTGTCATGACCTTGAATTGTATTGCTGTGGATGATGAGCCGCTTGCGCTGGGACTTGTTTGCAAGTTGATCGAACAGACCCCTTTCCTTCACCTGGTCGGGCGGTATTCGAGCGCTGTGGCGGCATTGGAATCGATTCAGGCACGAAAGATCGATGTCGTCTTCCTGGATATCCAGATGTCCGATCTGAACGGCATTGAGCTTGCGCGAATCCTGGCGAAGGGTTCGGAGGCTCCGCAGGTCATTTTTACAACCGCCTTCAATCAATTCGCACTGGAAGGATACAAGGTCGATGCCCTGGATTATTTGCTGAAACCGTTTAATTACGAGGAGTTTCTGCGTGCGGCGACAAAGGCATACCGCCGAGTCGAAGCGCTGAACAAGGTTGCCCCCGTCGCCGCGGTTGCGCCGGAGGCCGGGAAGGCCGGGGATGCCGACGGTGAGTACCTGTTCCTCAAGGTAGAATATCAATTGATAAGGGTTGCCCTCGATGATATCCTGTATATCGAAGGGCTCAAAGATTATGTAAAAGTGCACCTGAAGACCCGCGAGAAGGCGATTTTGTCGCTCACCAGTCTGAAGGCGTTGGAAGAGAAACTGCCCCCGAAGCGGTTCATGAGGGTGCACCGGTCGTTTATCGTTTCGCTGGATAAGATCACCTCCATGACCAGGAATTCCGTGCAGATCGGGAAGACCGTCATTACCGTCGGCGACCAGTACAGGGATGCCTTCGGCCATTTCATCGGCAAGTGGACATGAAAATATTCAAAATCAGGCATTATGAAATCAGTCCTCGCTCTCCTCGCATTCGCCCTGGCCGCCAGCCTGGCACAGGCCCAGCCATCCCGGTTCAGCCGCGAAAAATATGTCGAAAAAGGGGATACCCTTTATTATCGCATGTTGTATCCCGATGCCAACCGACAAAGAAAATATCCCCTGGTGATCTTCTTGCACGGCTCGGGCGAACGGGGCAATGACAATGACGCCCAGTTGAAGTGGGGCGTAGCAAATTTCGCAACCGACCGGAATATGCTGGAACATCCCGCACTCGTCATTGCTCCGCAATGCCCCGAACACCAGACCTGGAGCAGTGAAAGGCGCGATAAGGACAGCCGGAACATTACGCTCAACGCCGAGCCAAGCACACCCATGCGCCTGCTCATCGGGTTGATCCGTCAGTTGGAGACGACTATGCCCATGGACACCGACCGGATATATATCACCGGCCTGTCGATGGGGGGATACGGGACCTATGACGCGCTCGAACGTTATCCCAGCCTCTTTGCCGCGGCGGTGCCGGTTTGCGGTGCGGGCGACACCTCGCGGGCGGCTTCGATCGCCCATATTCCCATGTGGATCTATCTGGGGGCGGAGGATCCCGCCGTCAACCCGTTGTACGGGATGGCTATGTTCGAGGCTTTGACCCGCGCCGGCGCGCATCCGGGATTTACCCAGTACCCGGAAGTGGGGCATTTTTCCTGGTTGGGGGCCTACAGCGACCCGTTGATGATGGAGTGGCTGTTCAGACAGCGGAAGACGAGGAATAGCAACAGCATTCCCGGCAAATGAATTGCCGATCGCAGCGGGGGTCGGTCGGCCGGACGCGGTAAATCCGTAATACGTTACGCCGGTTGGATATGGTGTTCCTTCATGATGCCGACAAACCGTTCTTTATCAGGCCGCCCCTGAAGCGACGCCTGGTGGACGTGTCTGAAAAACGCTTCCAGACCCGAGGGCACGGTCACCATAACCAATTTGCCCATTGTCTCACCCACGTTTCGAAAACTGTGGGGTATACCCTTAGGTCCAAAGGCAAAACTGCCGGGCGTCAATTCGAGTCGTTCACCGTTTACCGTAAAGGCAAACGTTCCTTCCATCACGTGCCAATACTCGTCCCAATCCTGGTCAATGTGTAAGCCGGTTCCGACTTCGGGCGGGACAATGAGCTCAAATACGCTGTACGTTCCATCCGTCTGATCCGCACCCAGTTTGACGGTGATCTCGTGGCCAATGACTGATAGTGTTTCCTCTGTTTGCATCGGTTCCTGTTTTTGAAGTGTTGAAAGATGCAATTTATCGCGACACTCCAGCGAAATCCATCCCTGAAAACAGTGATTTATCGGCACCCTTCGCCTTGCCGAACGACAAAAAAATTGCGGAATTCCATACATTTATGATATGGCACAAGGTGAAGTGCAAAGGTTCCTTCAGTCGTTTTCCGAATTAACCAGCGAGGAGCGTTCTTCCATCAGTCGCATCGTACCGGCAGACAGAAACGTCGTAGTGATCTTTTCTTCCTGCGGTGAGACGGTGTCTACCTTTTTTACCAGCCGGAATTTTAGGAGCGTGCTCGGGTGTCCGGCCAAGTGTTTTATCGCCGAGGGAGTGCAGTTTGTCCTTTCCAGGGTCCACCCCAGAGACCTGCCGGCCGTACTTCGGTTCATGGAAGCATCGCATCGCCCGCGAGCCACCTGGTTCGACGATCCGGCCACGGGCAGTTTTCAGTGTATTTACCGGTTCAGACATGCCGATGGCAGGTGGAGATGGGTGACGCAAGATCTGCTGGTGCTTTCGCTA
>DATNBP010000183.1:0-5149 GCA_035572015.1 Puia sp.
AGGACATGCCCGCGAGAAACGCTACCGCGAACACCGAAGAATCCTTTATCGATAGTACCTGGAGTTATATGAAAAGCAGGTTCGTAAAAAACAATATACCGGTCCTCATCGGTGAAATGGGCGTGCCGCGCCACAATGCCACGCTGACGGGTAATCCGCAGGATTCCATCCTGTCCCTGAATTCCAGGGCGCATTTCTTCCGGTACGTTACACAGTCCGCCAGGAATAATGGCATACCGTTGTTCCTTTGGGACGCGTACTATGATCTCATCGACCGGCAAAACAACGTCATATACGATCAGCAGGCGCTGGACTCGCTGCGCGCCGGTGCCGGACTTTAAAATAAAAAAACTTATGAAAACAATACTTGCACACGTACTGGTGGCCACCCTCGTGGTGGCCACTTTTTCACTGGGATGCAAAAAAAATCCGGGCAGCACACCCCAATTATCCGTCTCCGCATCCACCATCGGTTTTCAGACCCAGGGCGCCGACTCCACGGTAATCATCACCTGCAACTCGCAGTGGAGCATCGATAACCCGGTTTCCGCCTGGTTGCAATTGAGCGAGTCGGATGGCAGCAGCGGCACGGCAACCATCAAGCTGACCTCGAGTCCGAATACGTCCGGCGCCACGCGCAGCGGGATCCTTGTAGTAACGGCAACCAACGGTCAGTCCCGGCGTATCGTCGTCTCACAAGTCGGCTCCATTTACCCGCCTTACAATGTCTCACCCCTACCGCCCGATTCCACGGGGATGACCAGCACGGCAATGCAGCTGACCAATAACATCACAGTCGGCTGGAACATCGGCAACACCCTGGAAGCACCCGGCGGAGAGACAGGCTGGGGCAACCCCCCGATCACCGCGGAATATGTAGCGTATATGAAAAACCTCGGATTCAACGCCGTTCGGCTCCCTTGTGCCTGGGACTTCCATGTCGATAATAAGTCGACAGCCCATATAGATCCGAACTGGCTACAGCGGGTACACGATGTGGTACAATATTGCATAAGCAACAATCTCTACGTACTGCTGAATATCCACTGGGATGGCGGCTGGCTCGATTGTTCCGCCACCGGCGCCCGGGCGGATAGCATCAACGCCAAACAAAAAGCATTCTGGGAGCAAATAGCCACCAAAATGCGGGATTTCGACGAGCACCTGATGTTTGCAAGCGCCAACGAACCAGACCCTACCAACGCCGCCCAGATGAATGTACTGCTGTCCTATCACCAGAGCTTTGTCGACGCCGTGCGCTCCACCGGAGGACACAACACCTACCGGGTGCTGGTAGTGCAGGCGCCATCCAACCTGATCAACAATTTTCCCGTCGACCCCACACCTGCCCGGATGGCTTTCGAAGAACACGACTACACACCTTCCCAATTTACCATCTTGGGTTCAGACGCCTCCTGGGGTAAGATGTTTTATTACTGGGGCGCCGGGCACCATTCCGCCATCGAACCCGATCGCAACGCCACCTGGGGCGAGGAAGACTACCTGATGACCTATTTCGACAGTATGAAGGCTAAATTCGTGGACAAAGGAATACCTTTCCTCATGGGCGAGTACGGGGCCTACCGCCGAACCACCCCTAAAGACCTCCCAACCCACAATGACGCAGTGGATTATTGGATAACGTTTAACACAAAACAGGCGATCGCTCATGGCCTCAAGCCATTTTTCTGGGAGACGGGCGGGATGGTGGACAGGTCGGCTGATACCGTAAAAGACGCCCGCACCGTCAACGCCATTTTTGCCGGTACGCATTAAAAAAATAAAGCTTTTTAAATTGAATAGGAAATTACTCTCACTTGTCATCTTGCTGTCTTCACTTACCTTGGGATCGAAGGCCCAGGAAAGGACCATTAATGTGGATTTCAATAAGACTGCCCGTCCGCTAAATACGATGTTCAACGACTGCGTGGGCGCCGGACGGGCAGCCGAAGGCCTGCGGGCGGACTGGCAGCAACAGCTGACCTATGTCCACAAAGAATGCGGATTCCGCTACATCCGCATGCACGGCCTGTTGACGGACGAGATGGCCGTTTACTCGGAAGATAAAAATGGAAAACCACAGTATAATTTCATGTACGTCGATGTATTATTCGATTTCTTACAAAGCATCGGCATGAAGCCCTTTGTCGAACTGGGCTTTATGCCGACTCGGCTGGCCAGCGGCAACAAAACGATCTTCTGGTGGCGGGGCAACGTGACGCCGCCCAAAGACTATGACAAATGGGCCGGGCTCGTACGTGCCCTCGTTGAACATTTCAGCCGGCGGTACGGCTCGGAGGAGGTGAAGACCTGGTACTTTGAAGTATGGAACGAACCCAACCTCGACGGTTTCTGGGCGGGCACGCAGCAGGATTACTTCAAGCTGTATACCTACGCAGCCAGAGCCATCAAGGCTGTCGACCCAGCTTACAAAGTCGGCGGACCCGCTACCGCCGGCGCAGCCTGGGAGCCCGAGATGATCGAATACTGTCATAAGAACAACGTGCCCCTTGACTTCATCAGCACCCATGCCTACGGCGTAAAACAGGGATTCCTCGACGAGTACGGCCACGCCGGGACCGTGCTGGACAAAAACCCCATGAGCGTCAGCGGCGATGTCCTCCAAAGCCGCCGCGAGATCGCCGCCTCGGCGATGCCCGACCTCGAACTGCATTATACGGAATGGAGCGCCTCTTATACCCCTGCCGATCCGATCCATGATAGTTATATCGAGGCCCCCTACGTGCTACAAAAGCTCAGGCAGGTGGGGAACGCCGCGAATTCCATGTCGTACTGGGTGTTTACCGACATTTTCGAAGAGCCCGGCCCCCGGTTTACACCCTTTCATGGCGGGTTTGGAATGCTCACTATCCAGGGGATCGAAAAGCCCGTTTTCTACGCATACAAATTCCTGAACCAGCTCGGAAACATCGAGCTGGCTAATAAAGATGCTTCTTCCTGGGTATGCAAGGACGCTCAAGGCAATATCCAGGTCCTCGCCTGGGATTTTACCATTAACCAGCCAGTGGATTCGGTGAATAACCAGGATTATTATATCCGCGACCTGCCCGCCGCGCCAAAAGGAAAGCTCACCTTACGCATCGACCACGTTCCCGAGGGCATGTATGCAGTCGAAGTATACAAAACCGGCTACCGGTGCAACGATGCGTACGCTACCTACCTGCGGATGGGAAAACCCAACCAACTCGACCGGCAGCAGGTGGAACAGATTAGAAAGGAGAACGACGGATCGCCTATCCTGCGCGAACTGGTGACCGTGAAGGACGGGGCCCTGTTTTCCAAGACGCTCGATCTCCGGGAAAACGATGTTTACCTGCTGAAGCTGATCAAACTATAATGTCTTGTTCAATATGAAAGCACCGCTTATTTTTTCGTTCTTCGCCCTCCTTTCTCTTTCCGTTGCTGCCCAAAACAGAGCTGTTGCAAAAGGCGCCGGTTTTTATGAGAATCCCATCCTTGCAGGCGACCACCCCGATCCAAGCATTCTTCGGGACGGGAACGATTATTACATGGTGCATTCGTCTTTTGAATATTATCCCGGGTTGCTGATCTGGCACTCGAAAGATCTGATTAACTGGACCCCTTTAACCAATGCCCTGTATAAATATGTCGGTTCCGTGTGGGCTCCGGATCTTGTGAAGTACAAAGGCAAATATTATATCTATTTCCCTGCCAATGGGACGAACTATGTCGTTACCGCCGATTCCATCAATGGTAAATGGACCGATCCCGTAGATTTGAAAGTCGGCAACATCGATCCCGGGCATATCGTCGATGAGAAGGGGAAAAGGTATTTGTTTTTCGGCAGCGGCGGCTATGTTCCGCTGTCGGATGACGGACTTTCCGTTACAGGGGATCTCCGCAACTCCTATAGCGGGTGGCCCATTCCCCGTGATTGGACCATAGAATGTTTTTGTTTGGAAGGCCCTAAACTGATAAGAAAAGGGGAATATTATTATCTCACCGTTGCGGAAGGAGGAACAGCCGGCCCGGCAACAGGGCATATGGTCATCTCCGCACGTTCAAAATCCTTGTCCGGCCCCTGGGAAAATTCTCCTTACAATCCCATTGTCAGGACGACAAACCCCGCCGATAGATGGCGCTCGAAAGGTCATGGCACCTTGTTTGAAGATGCCCTCGGGAAATGGTGGATGGTGTTTCATGCCTACGAAAATGGATATTATGACATGGGCCGGCAGACCTTGCTCCTGCCCGTCGAATGGACAAAGGACGGCTGGTACAAAATACCCGATGGCATTGCAGCGGATAAGCCCATTAAGGGACCGGCGTTGGTCCCCTCCCGGTCCCATGCCATGCTGGAAGATAAATTTGACGGCAGCCAGCTAAAAGCGTTATGGAAATTTTTTGGCGAATATGATACCTCCAGGTTTCATCTGTCCGGGAATGGCCTGGTCGTGAAAGCCAAAGGGAATACTATCGGCAATTGTTCCCCACTACTTTTCCTGCCGTCCGGCCACTCCTACACAGCCCAGGTGGAAATGATCCTTGAAGGAAGAGCTACCGGCGGATTGGTCGTCTTTTATAACGAAAGCACATCTTCAGGTATTCTTGTAAAGAATGGCGATATCCTGGGAAATTTACATGGCTGGCAATTCCCGGCGGAAAAAAATGTGGTGACCAATCACGTATTCCTTCGCCTGAAAAATGTCGACAATATCGTCGCGATGTTTTATAGCACCGACGGCGATAAATGGAATAAGATCCAGAATTCATTGGATATCTCGGGGTTTGATCACAATGCTTTGGGTGGATTTTTGGCAGTGCGCATCGGCCTTTGCGCCATTGGGGAAGGCACTGTTACGTTTAGAAACTTCGTGTACAAGCCAATAAAATAAGTCATGAAAAGTAAGTTTAGAACATCGGCGGCATTCTTCTTTCTTATCTTCCTTATTGCTTCCCGCTGCGGTATTGGATATGCCCAGGAGCTATATGTGGGCGCCAACTATCATCCGCACGACGATAAGGACCCTGCAAAAATCAAACGCGACATCGCGCTTATGCAGGCTGCCGGATTCAAAGTCGTCAGGATGGGGCACCTCGCCTGGGACAGCTATGAGCCGGCCGAAGGGAAATTTGACTTTGCCTGGTTTGACCAGGTGATGGATGA
>DATNBP010000184.1:0-14165 GCA_035572015.1 Puia sp.
AGGTTAGCGGGTCTTCTTCCTTCATCACTTTACGGACACGGTCAAACTGTTTGGTGTCGTAATAGCGGTGCTTTTTAGATATTGTTTTCTTCTTTTCGATACTGGTTGTGGGATTATCCGGAACGATTTTTTCGCTTTCGAGAAAGGTAAATAGAGTGGACAGGGCTGTTTTGTTATTGTTGAACGTGCGGTTGCTCCAACAGAATTCGTCGGAGGCTTGTCGAAGGGCCGCCTTGATATGATCGCGGGTGATGGTTTTTACCGGTGCATGCTGAAGATTCGCCTTGGTCAGGAAGACCGTTAGCACTTCAATCGCACGCCGCAGCTTTGTAAGTGTTGCTGGCTCAAGCCCCCGTTGTTCCCATTCCTGGATGAAATAGTTGGAAGCCTCGACATAAGTCCAGACATTGTCCGGGTCCTTGTTCATCGTCTGCTGAAATTCCAAAAATGCCTTTTTCTCGTATTCGAACGGGTTGAATCCTTGCTCCAGGGCGAACCTGACGGCCTTTAGCAGGAGCTCGGCGTATTCGTCCGTCTTGTAGCGGTTGATGTCTTCAAAGACCGGGAATCCTTTCCATCGGGCGCCTTTATAGCGATGCCGCAGCTCCTCGGGGATGCGGAACTGATACTCTACCCACCAGCGCTTTCCTTTGTAAAGCTTGGGTGGCTTCCAGTTGACAAACTTGCCCAAATTTTGGTCACTGTTTTGGTCACTGAAGTTACTTAAAAACGAAAACGGCTTGATCTTCAAGCCGTTTTTTCGTACCGCGTAGGGGAATCGAACCCCTCATTCCTCCGTGAAAGGGAGGCGTCTTAACCGATTGACCAACGCGGCGTTCAGTTAAACCGTTTTACCGGTTTTCCTCGAAAGGAGTGCAAAGATATAGGCATTCGAAAGACCCTCCAAATTTTTTGCCTTCTTCCTGCGCTATCGGCTGAATGCCATGCACGAATGCCTGGCGCCACCCGCAATTCACGTCAGATATGCCCGCAACCGCTCGCCGACTCTTGGCAATCCCGTGTGAACTTTCGCTCAAATCCGAAGAGCCCCACGCTGCACCCTCAACCCCACGCTGTGCGCCTCCAACCTCACACGATCCACCCACCAATGCCCTGCATTCAGCGCCACAACGCGGGCGCACCCGCAATCCCATTCCTATTATCTCCAACGTCGATCCACCCCCGTCAATTCCTTGGTTTTAAAAAAATTAGGCCACCTTTTCAATTGATATCCAAAAATTTACAACACTATTTATCCTCAAAAACGTAACTTCGTGACCTCAAAAATTAAAATCTCAATTCAACATCTATGAGCACAGTTAAAGTTGCTATCAATGGTTTTGGCCGGATCGGACGTTTGGCTTTCCGCCAGATCCATGGTCTGGAAGGAATAGAAGTAGTGGCAATTAACGATTTGACCAGCCCCAAGGTTTTGGCTCACCTGCTGAAATACGACAGTGCACAGGGCCGTTTCGCGGAAGAAGTAAAGGCTACCGAGAACTCCATCGTCGTAGGCGGCGATGAGATAAAAATATACGCACATAAGAACCCTGCCGAAATCCCCTGGAAGTCGCATAACGTAGACGTCGTCCTGGAATGCACCGGTTTCTTCGCCGACAAGGAAAAAGCGGAAGCCCACCTCAAGGCCGGCGCAAAACGCGTCGTCATTTCCGCACCGGCAACGGGCGATCTGAAGACCATCGTCTTCAACGTAAACCACAACATCCTCGACGGCAGCGAAACGATCATCAGCTGCGCCTCCTGTACCACCAACTGCCTGGCTCCGATGGCACAGGTCCTCGACGAAAAATACGGCATCGTCACCGGTCTCATGACCACGATCCACGCCTATACCAACGACCAGAATACCCAGGACGCCCCACATCCCAAAGGCGATCTCCGCCGCGCCCGCGCAGCAGCCGTCAATATCGTGCCCAACAGCACCGGCGCCGCAAAGGCTATCGGCCTGGTCCTGCCCAAACTGAAAGGCAAGCTCGATGGCGGCGCCCAACGCGTTCCCACCCTCACCGGCTCGCTGACCGAACTGGTCACGATCCTCAATAAAAAAGTTACTGCCGAAGAAGTGAACGCCGCCATGAAGGCCGCTTCCAACGAAAGCTTCGGCTATACAGAAGACGAGATCGTCAGCAGCGACATCATCGGCATATCCTATGGCTCGCTCTACGACGCCACCCAGACCCGCGTTATCACCAACGGCGACCAGCAGCTCGTCAAGACCGTTTCCTGGTACGACAATGAAATGAGCTACGTCAGCCAGCTCGTCCGCAGCCTTTACTACTTCGCCAAACTGATCTCTAAATAACATTGCTTCTCCGGGCCCGGCCACCATCGCCGGGCCCTCTTTATCTCTTATAGCCATGAGCCAGTTCAGCCAGCACAGCTTCACCAACGAAAGAGCCCTCGTCCGCGTTGACTTCAACGTCCCGCTCGATGATAAATACAATATCACCGACGACACCCGCATCCGCGCGGCCGTCCCTACGATCAAAAAGATCCTCGCCGACGGGGGAAAAGCGATCCTGATGAGCCACCTCGGCCGGCCAAAAGACGGACCTACCGAAAAATATTCGCTGAACCACCTGGTGCCGCATCTTCGCAAACTCCTCAAGACCCCTATCATCTTCGCCGAAGATTGTATAGGATCGCCGGCGGAAAAGGCCATCGCAAAGGCGCAGCCCGGCCAGGTAGTACTGCTGGAAAACCTGCGTTTCTACAAAGGAGAAGAGAAAGGCGACAAAGCTTTTGCCGAAAAACTTTCCAAACTCGGCGACGTCTATGTCAATGACGCCTTCGGTACCGCCCACCGCGCGCACGCCTCCACCGCCGTCATCGCACAATTCTTCCCGAAAGACAAACGCATGTTCGGTCTGCTCATGGAAGGGGAGGTCAACAGCGCCGAAAAAGTATTGCATGAGGCGCAGCAGCCGTTCACGGCCATCATCGGCGGAGCCAAGGTCTCCGACAAGATCCTCATCATCGAAAACCTGCTCGAACGCGCGAGCGATATCATCATCGGCGGCGGCATGGCCTATACTTTTTTGAAGGCGCTCGGCGGCAACATCGGCAATTCGCTTTGCGAAGACGACCGTCTCGATACGGCGCGCGAGCTCTGCAGCAAGGCCGATGCAAAAGGCGTCCGCATCCACCTGCCCTCCGATTCGATCATCGCCGATAAATTCGACGCCAACGCCAACGATTCCACGGCGCCCAGCAACAATATCCCCGACGGATGGATGGGTCTCGATATCGGCGAAAATGCCTGCGAGCAGTTCACGAACGTCATCCACCGTAGCAAAACCATTCTTTGGAACGGCCCCATGGGCGTATTTGAAATGGCAAAATTCCAGCGCGGAACAAAAGGCATAGCCCAGGCGGTAGCCGAGGCAACCGAAAAAGGCGCTTTCTCGCTGGTAGGAGGAGGAGATTCCGTCGCCGCGGTCAATCAATTCGGTTATGCCGACAAGGTCAGCTATGTGTCCACAGGCGGCGGCGCTTTGCTCGAATATTTTGAAGGGAAAGAACTGCCTGGCATAGCCGCTATAAAAGCTTGACACCCTGTGGCCTAAGCCGCGACCGTTCTGCATGGGCACGCGGATCTCAACCGACGCGTCTCCGCGGCCGACGCCCGGCGGCGCCTACCGCATCTTCACCACGATCTTCCCGAACTGCAACCCTTCATCCATCCGCTGAAAGGCCGCGGCACCTTCGCCAGGCGGAAATACCTTATCCACCACCGGCCTTATCTTATGCTGATCGACCAGCGCCACCATCGCGGCAAAGTCCTCGGGACTGCCCATGGTCGATCCTAATATATTCAGCTGTTTCCAAAATATGCGCCGCGCGACTACCGCAGAAGGATTACCCTGCGTAGCGCCATACAACACCAGCCTTCCACCCGGCGATAACAGGTCCATCAGATCGTTCATGCCATCTCCCGCCGCTCCATCGATAGCCACATCGAAACCGCCACCGGACAACCCCCGCAATGCATCCACCCAACCGGGGTTTTTATAGTTCGCGCCCCCGACAGCCCCCAGCCCAAGTGCCCGGCCCAGCTTCGCGTCGCTGCCGGAGCTCACATAGACCCTGGCACCAAGCGCCAGGGCGAACTGCATGGCAAACAAGGCCACGCCGCCACCGATACCCGTTATCAGCACCGTCTCACCCCTCTGCACCTGTGCCCGCGTCATCAACGCCCGGTAAGCCGTAAGACCCGCCAGCGGCAATGCCGCCGCCTCCTCGAACGACAAATGCGCGGGCTTTCGCACCAGGTTCGAAGACGGCACTCTTACATACTCGGCCATCGTCCCGTCATCCGGCAATCCCAGTATGCGGAAATCCGCGGGATCCTGGTAAGCGGCATGTTTTCCCCATTGCAAAGCCGGGTTGATGATCACCTCTTTTTCGGCCCATGCGCCGGCATCCGGCCCCGGCATCACGACCCCCGAACCGTCCGATCCCGGAACGATCGGATACTTCAATCCTGCATATTGTCCTTTTTGTATCCAGACATCGCGGTGGTTCAATGCAGCAGCATGCACCCGCACGATCACGTCCCCATGCCCCGGCCGGGGATCCGGCACTTCCTGCCAATGCGGCGGCCGCCCTTTTTCGGTCAGCACCAATCCTTTCATACCCATTGAATTTTTCAGTAAAAACATCAAACCGCGCCATCACCATTCTTTCCGCGCGGCACCACCCACGCTTTCCACGCTCCACCACCTAGTATTTGAACACCTTCCCGCCGGCCATCACCTCCTGCGTCTTCTCGTCGAAAAAGGCCTTATACCCCGTGTGTACGGCGGCATTGGTCATGATGTTCGCAATAGAATGGCTATACCCTGCTTCCACGGGTGCATTCGGCGTTTTCCGGCTCCGGATACACTCCATCCAGTTACGGATATGGTTGGAAGTGAGCCGGTCTCCGCCGGTATTCGCAGAGGCCACTACGGGTTCCACTTCGGACAAGCTCAATTCCGGCAACAGATTGGGCTGCATGTGCATTTCATCGGCAAACTTCTTTGTCAACCCGCCTGTCGGGGATACCTTGTTGGTGATCAGATTTAACTCCCCGCCGTTGGAGTAGTAAATTTCAGCAGGTTTCTCTTCCCCATTGTGCATGCGCGAAGCGAAGGTCACCTGAAATCCAGAGGACGGATCATCGTCCGGACCGTAATCGAAAACCGCTGTGATCGTATCCCAGTTCTTTCTGCCATCCTTCCAAACGTAAATGCCCCCGTTCGCTACGACGCTGCGCGGGTGTTTCAAGCCGCTGAACCAATGTACCGTATCGATCTGATGGCTCATCCATTGGCCGGGCAGCCCGGATGAATAAGGCCAGAACAACCGGAACTCGAGATATTTCCTGGGATCGAACGTATCATGCGGCCTGTTTAGCAGCCAGCGATTCCAGTCGGTATCCTCCTCTTTCAATTGGCCTACAAGGGAAGGTCTGCGCCAACGACCGGGCTGGTTGACATTCCAGGTCAGTTCTACCATCGTGATCGGTCCGAATTTTCCGGACCGGATAAATTCATTCGCTGCATGGTAATTGGCCCCGCTTCTTCTTTGCGAACCGATCTGCACGATCCGGTCCGTTGCCTTGATCGCTTTCAGCGCCGCCCGGTTGTCTTCCATCGTCTCGGCAAACGGCTTTTCAACATAAGCGTCGCATCCTGCATTTACCGCTTCTATGGCATGCCGCGCGTGCTGAAAATCGGCGGTGCTGACGAATACGGCATCGACCAGTTTTTTCGAATAAAGCTCTTCGTTATTCCGGCAGGCGACGATATCGTGCTGCATTTTATCTTTCCACAACGCGGCGCCCTGTTCCCTTCTCTTGTTCCAGATATCCGATACGGCCACCACGTCAAAATTCAGTTCTTTGTAATGATTCATGAAACAGGGGACATGCGAACTCCGGTGCCGATCTGAAAAGCCTACCACGCCTACACGCACACGATCATTGGCGCCCGGTATCCTGCGATAGCTGCTGGCGGGGAAACTCAGTGCGCCCATGTACCCGGCTACGCCGGCTATTGAACTCTTACGGATAAAATCTCTGCGGGATGTTGTCATATGGAAGTGTCATTTAGATACAATAAATGTACTAATTTAGGTTATTGCTCACGCAAACGATACAAATATGATCTTCTCCTGCATTCCGGTTTTACGCAAACGTTTTCGTAGCCGCAGCCCGCTTCCGCTTGTTGCCCTGTCATCACTTGCGCTGGTTCCAGCGGCGTTGCCTGCTCAGGAGCTGCCCGTCACCGTTTCGGTGGATGCAGCCAACCGACGGGCGGTCGTCACGGCAGACGGCCAGCCATTCACTACTTTTCTATATCCTGACAGCCTGGAGAAACCCGTGCTGTATCCCATCTATGCTCCCGACGGGCAACTGGTCACCCGCGGTTTCCCCGTCGCGCCGCGTCCCGGGGAACCGGTCGATCACCCGCATCATCTCGGGCTTTGGTTCAATTATGAAAAGGTGAACGGGCTGGATTTCTGGAATAACTCCTATGCCATCCCCGCCGCTAAAAAATCGCAATACGGCTGGATCCGCACGGACGGGATCCTCGATCCGTCGACGGGAAAAAGCAACGGCCCGACGCGAGCCATACGGGGCGCGGGTAAGCTCACCTATAAAGCCCGCTGGACCGATCAGCAGGGCCGCACCCTTCTCGACGAAGTCACCACCTTCACCTTCAGCGCCACCAACCGCGAACGCATCATCGACCGCACGACTACCCTTACCGCCGTCTGTGACACCGGCGTGTCCTTTCCCGACGCCAAAGACGGCATGCTGGGGCTGCGGGTCACGAAGGAGCTGCAGATACCGTCCAATACTCCCGGCCAGTTCATCGATGACAAAGGCAACATCACCAAAGTCGCCGCCGGCAATTCGCCTGGTATCAATGGCAACTACCTCACGAGCGAAGGCAAAACGGGCGACAGCGCCTGGGGCACGCGCGGCGCCTGGTGTATGCTATATGGCAAAAAGAACAATGATATGCTGAGCATTGCGATCATCGATCATCCCGGCAACCCTGGCTATCCCACCTACTGGCATGCCCGCGGATATGGCCTTTTCGCCGCCAACCCGCTCGGACAGAGCATTTTCAGCAACGGCCGGGAAACGATGAACTTTCATCTTGCGAAAGGACAGTCTGCTACCTTCAGGTACCGGGTAGTCATAGCCGCCGGGGATCACCGGCTTCCCACCGACAGGATCAGGCAACTCGCCGACGCTTTTGCCCGGATCAAGTGATATTAGCGGCTAGCCCGCCTAAAATCAAACTGGAGGCCGGCCAAAAATGTTAATTTTACCATCGAAACGGAACGGGTCCGTTAACCCCGGTCCGTTCACCTTTAACTTAAAATCTTAAACATGAGCACGAAGAATTTATCCCTGATCATTATATTGATAGTCATCCTCCTGTTCGGCGGCTGCGCCTGCACCCGTTATAATGGGCTAGTCACCTCTGATCAGGGCGTAAAGACTGCCTGGAGCAACGTAGAAACCAACTACCAGCGACGTACTGATCTGTATAACAGCGTCATCAAGACCATCGAAGGTTCGGCGAATTTCGAGAAATCCACGCTCAAGGAGGTCATAGCGGCCCGCGCCAGTGCCACCTCGGTCCATGTGGATGTCAATGACTCGGCCTCGCTCGGGCAATACCAGCGCGCGCAACAGCAGCTGGCAGGTTCTTTCAGCAGGCTAATGGCCGTCGCGGAAGCATACCCGGATCTCAAGACCACGCAGCAGTTTGCCGATTTCCAGACGAACATTGCCGGTACCGAAAATCGCATCAATGTGGCCCGTCGCGATTTCAACTCCGCCGTCCAGGACTACAATCTGAAGGTGAAGACCTTCCCGAACAACATCTTCGCCGGCATCTTCGGTTTCCACGAGAAACCCTATTATAAGGCGGAACCTGGCAGCGAGAACGCCCCGGACATTCATTTCAATATCAAATAGTGTCCAATAGTATGTCCCTTTTCAAACGCAAACCGCTCTTCAACGACGAGCAGCAAAAGGAGATCGTCTCCGCCATCCAGGACGCCGAGCGCTGCACCAGCGGCGAGGTGCGGGTATACGTAGAACGGCATTGCCGTTATGTCGATCCGCTGGACAGGGCCGCCGAGGTCTTTGTCGGGCTGGAGATGGAAAAAACCGTAGCCCGCAACGGCGTCCTGGTCTATGTCGCGCTCAGGGACCGCCAGCTGGCCATCTTTGGGGACAGGGGCATTCATGAAAAGGTGGGGAACGAATTCTGGAACCGGCAGGTGAGCAACATCCTTTCGCATTTCAATAAAGCCAATTATTCCGGAGGCATAGCGGCTGTGGTGTCGGAGATTGGAAAAGCGCTCGAACACCATTTCCCGTACGATCCGGACACCGACAAAAACGAGCTGCCGGATGATATTGTCTTCGGCCGGTGACCGGCAAATAGATCGGCTAATAACCGGTCCATAAATCAACTCAATGAACAAACTTCTATCGATACTCCTGATCCCCCTGTTCCTGGTGGCCGCCACCTCCATCTACGCCCAGGAAGTGCCGCCAAAGCCTAACCCGCCCACCCGCGTCAATGACTATGCCCACGTCATGACCCCGGACCAGGTGGCGACGCTCGAGCAAAAACTGATCGCCTTCAACGACAGCACCACCTCGGACATCGTCGTCATGACCCAACCCGATCTCGGGAACGCATCGATCGAGGACTATGCATTGGCGGTCTTGCGAAACTGGGGGGTCGGCGATAAAAAGAACAACAATGGCATCGTCATCGTGGCGGATATCAGGCAGCATCATGTCTATATCGCCGTAGGTTATGGCCTCGAAGGCGCCATCCCCGATGTGACGGCAAAAGAGATCATCGACAATGATATCGTCCCCAATTTCCGCAACGGCGATTATTACCGGGGATTCGATGTGGCCACGGACGACCTGATCAGGGCAGCGGCCGGCGAATACAAAGCTCCGGAAGGGTACGCCCAGCGGCATCGTCGTTCCCGTGGCGGCAACGGCATCGGCATCGGGGTCATCATCTTTATTATTATCATCCTCATCATCAGCCGCCGAGGCGGAGGGGGTAGGGGCGGCGGAGGTTTTTACGGCGGCGGTGGTTTCTGGCCCTTTTTCCTGGGCACCATGGTCGGACGCGGTCTTGGTGGAGGCGGTGGAGGATGGGGCGGTGGTGGTGGCGGCTGGAGCGGCGGAGGCGGTGGCTTCGGAGGTGGTTTCGGCGGCGGCAGCGGCGGTGGCGGTGGCGCCGGTGGCAGTTGGTAAATTAATGAGTAAATATTCAATAACCCCCCCCCGGCGCCGGCCGGGGGTTTGACTTTTAGAATCCTTTCTTCTCGCTTGCCAACCGCGATGTAATGTATTCCGCCTGATCCTTCATCCCCGCCTCCTCTTTCTTTTTAGCGAGGCCTTGAAGCATGTTATCGAATACCGGATCGGTCTGTCCGCGAAAGGCCGACGGGATCGCTTCCTTGAACTGGATCAACAGTTCGACGCCGCGTTTCAGCTTATCCATATTGGATACCTTGCTAAGCATCGCTGCGTAGGACATCGAGAAATTGAACTTGGCCTGTCCTACCTGCATTTTTTCGAAATTATCCGAGATCGCATCGAAATCGCTTTCATCGCCGGCTTTGATCAGCACGCCTGCGATAGCGACCGTAAGATCACCTTTTGCGGGTTCCTTGACCAGCCGCTTGGCAATCTCCAGCGCCTGGACGTTATCGATCTCCGCCAGCGCGGACAGCGCGTCGCCCGACACTGTATACGAAGAGTCGGCCGTAGCCTTTGCGAATAAGGCCTTGTAAGCGGGGTTTTTCAAACTACCCAGCAGCTCGATCGCCCTCCCTTTCACCACCCGGTTCGGATCATGCTCCGCGGTTTCCAATAAAACAGGTTCAAAAGCGGTCTTGATGTTGTCCCTTTTCATATTGATCCGGCTGAGCGTGAGGTTGCGGAGACGATAGTATCGGTCTTTGGCAGCAGCCTTCAGCAGATCGACCGCCCTGGAATCGTCCTGGTGTTTGGCGCAATATTCGATCGCCTCGCGACGGTCGACATAATTGCCTGCATATTTGTATTGGAAGATGAAGTTATCCAGCGTCTTGTTGTCCTTCTTCTCGCAAAGCAGGACCTTGTCCCCGTCCACATTCACGAGATCGGGATGGGTTTTGTAAGCGAAGGTGAACGTGTCGGTCTTGTCTTCGATCCATACCTTATGCCGTGCCTTCGTCGGACCGTTATATATGTCGATGGCGATCGGCAGACGAAAGACCTTCCCGGTCTCCTGCGTTTGGTTCACGAACACCTGCACCTTGCCCCCGGCGTCGTCATACACGTAATCGATCGTCAGCTTCGGATGACCGCTGCCGTAATACCATTGGTCCCAGTACCAGTGCAGGTCCTCGCCCGTCACGGTCTCGAAGGCCTGTCGCAGCTCGGAAGCTTCGGCGCTCTTGAACCGATAGGTAGTCAGGTAAAGATTCAGGGCTTTGAAAAAGGCACTGTCGCCGACGTAATTGCGCAGCATGTTCAGGATACGTCCCCCCTTCGGATAGCTGACCCCGTCGAACACGTCTTCCTTATCGGCATAGTAATAGCGGACGAGGTCCTTCTTAGCATTTTCGGGTTGCTGGAGATAGCTTTGTATCCCGGCATAATTGACGGCTTCGCCCGCGTCTTTGCCGTACTTGTATTCATTCCACAACGTCTCGCTATAATCGGCAAAGGACTCGTTCAGCGTGATGTTGCTCCAGCTCTCGCAGGTAACGAGGTCGCCGAACCAGTGGTGGAACAGCTCGTGCGCGATCACGTCCTCCCAATTGTTGCCGTCGGTCAGCTCGCGGGCGTCCTGCTGCGCCGCATCGCTGTGCAGCGTAGCGCTGACATTTTCCATGGCTCCGCTGACATAGTCGCGTCCAGTTATCTGGTCGTATTTCGGCCAGGCATATTCGACGCCGGTGATACGCGAATAGAATGCCATCATCTCGGGCGTGTGACCGAAAATGCGGCGCGCCACCGACGCATACGGCTTCTCTACGTAATAAGCCACTTCCTTGCCTTTATACGAATCCTTCACGATGGCATAATCGCCGACCCCCATGAAGAAAAGATAGGGCGAAATCGGCTCGTCGAGTTTCCAGTGATCGGTGCGCGTTCCGTCGCCGTTGGTTTTCTGATCGACCAGCAGACCGTTGGAAAGCGTGACATATTTGGCTGGTACCGTCATGAAGATCTCCTCCGTGGTCTTTTCATTCGGCTTGTCGATCGTCGGGAACCAAACCGAATTGGCCTCCGTTTCGCCCTGTGTCCAGATCTCGGTCGGCTTGTTCTTTTCCTCGCCTTTCGGATTGACGAAGTAAAGACCCTTCGCATCCGTGATCGCCGCGCTGCCCTGGTGGACCTTCAGCTCGTTGGGTTTGGCGGTATAATCGATAAAGAGGGTATACTTCTCCTTATTCGTATAGGTCTTGTCGAGGTGCACTGTCACCTCCATCCCGTCATAATCGTATTTCAGGGGGGTGTTCCTGCCGCCGCGATCGATGGCGATGGAATGGATATCCATGCCCTTGGCATCCAGGGTGACCGTATCGGTGGGATAGAAATGAGGCTTCAGCGTCACCCAGGCCTTGCCGTACATATACGACTTGTCATAATCGAACCTGACTTCCAGCTTGGTGTTGATCAGATCGTCATACCGCGTGGCCGCCGCGCGGTAGACCTTTTTCCAGGCCTCGTTGCCTGGTGGAGGCGTCTCCTGCGCCTGCGTCACCAGCGAACAACCCATTGAGCCGGACAGCAAGACGGTAAACAATTTCAGGTAGTGTCTCATGCGTGTAACGTTCATAGTATTATTTTTCTGGCGATAAAGATAATGATCCTCGTTCTGCGGCGAACTCCGCTCATCCCTGATCCCGCCCGTTTCGCCCGGCAACCGCATTTTTCTTATCTTGCAAACGCGGGCGCCCCGCCCTTCAACAAACATGTGTAAGTTAGGCCTGGTAGTTTTATTGTCTCTTCTGACGGGCAGGACCGTAGCCCAAAATTATTTCGTTCTTATCGGGAACGATGACCGGCAACCCTTCTATGTGCGTGTCGATAGCCAGTTCCATAGCTCCACACCTGAAGGGCATCTCATTCTAGCACCGCTGAAAGACAGCGATTATATACTGACCGTCGGGTTCCCCGGTCAAACCTATCCCGAAAAAAGGTATGTATTCGGCGTCCACCACAAGGACCAGGAGTTCCAGCTTAAAAAACAGAACGATGGCGCGTGGAGATTGTACGATGCCCAGGGCAAGAAATGGATGACTCCGCAGGAAACGCCGTCTGTCGAAAGCGACACTCTGGCGGCCGGCATCAAAAAAGACGATGCCTTCTCGAGGATGATGGCCGGCGTCGTCCACGACACGGCCGTATTGTATAACACCTTTGCAATGGAGCAGGCGCTCGCCGACAGCGCGGCCCTCGCGAAAAAAAGTTCCCCGTCCGATTCGATAGGGAACCGCCCGTCGCCGGATTCCGCCATGACGGTCAAAACTCACCCCGCCATTCCGGCAGCCGTGCCCGCCGACACGACAAAGGCCGTCAGGGGAACGTCCTTTGCTCCCGGTGCATCCTCTTCCTCCCCGGTTCCCGTGCCCGGCGTGGTAAAGCTCAGCGAAAAAAAATCGTCGAAATCGCTTCGACAGGTATACGCCGATCGTACCGGCGGCAGCGGGACCGATACCATCGAAGTCATCATACCGGTCGACACGGTCGCCAGGGCGAGGCGTCAGTCAACTGCATCGGTCAAATCACGTTCCGTCGACTCGAGCCGCACGGCTACATCCGTCAATCGCCCTTCCACCGACTCGACCCGCACCGCCGCAATGGCCAGCCCCCATTCTCCCGATTCGACCCGTGCCGTCGCAACAGCCAAACCCCGTTATTCTGCCGACTCGGTCCAGGTCGCGGCTATTGTCAGGCCCCGTTCCGCGGATTCGACCATGGTTCCTCTTTCCGGCAACGCTCCGGACACATCGTGGGAGTCGTCCAAATCGATACCCTATATCAATTCAGATTGCCACAACTATGCTACGGAATATGATATCGATAAATTGCGCGTAAAGATGCTGGAGGCCACAGGAGACGATGACCGGCTGACGATTGCGCGCAAAGTATTCAAAACCAAATGCTTTTATACCTTGCAAATCCGGGCCCTCAGTGAGGTTTTCGCCTCCGACGCCGGCAAATTCCGGTTTTTCGAAGCCGCCTGGCCCTTCGCCGCGGACGAACATTTCCATGAGCTGTCCACGCTGCTCCGCGACCCGGTCTATATCGGGAAGTTCAAAACGATGACCGGTCGGCCCTAGGGCGTTACCCGGGCTTTGGCCGGGTCGGGTTCCCGGACCTTCGGTGAAGCTTCGAGTCCTCGCTTCTCCTGGTCGCTATCTTCACTTCGCTCGCTTGCACATGGTGCTTCTGCCGATCCCTACCGCATACCCATTATATTTGCGCTTCAAGCGCCTCGCTATGCCCAGATATTTCCTGGAACTCGCCTATAAAGGCACCCAATTCAGTGGATTTCAGATACAGGACAACGCCACTTCCATCCAGGAAGAGGTGGAAAAGGCCCTTACCATCTTCTTCCGGAAGGCCGTCGCTCTTACCGGCTCCTCCCGAACCGATTCGGGGGTACATGCCCTGCAGAACTTTTTTCACTTTGATTACCAGGAGATTATCGATAGACGATCGCTTTACAACATCAATGCCATCCTACCTTCCGACATCGTACTGAGGGATGTCCATATCGTCGCCGACGACGCACATTGCCGTTTCGATGCGGTGAGCCGGGAATACGGGTATTATATCTACCGGAAAAAGAATCCCTTTCTGGCCGACCGGGCCTGGTTCTTCCCCTATACGATCGACCGGGAAAAGCTGGATGCCGCCGCCGCCCTCGTTCCCGAATTCCGCGATTTCACGACATTTTCTAAACGGCGGACCCAGGTCAAAAGCTTTCATTGTAACATCCTGACCAGCGTTTGGGAATCTTCATCGTCTCCCTGGTCGCAACTGTCGGATGCCGGGGACGGACTCGTTTACCGGGTCGTTGCCAACCGGTTTTTGCGCG
>DATNBP010000185.1:0-18801 GCA_035572015.1 Puia sp.
CCATTCATATAACCGTTCTGATTTTCAGTAAGTTATAAAATTGGCGATTTCAAATCGTCACGCGACTAAATCTCCCTGAAATGCAGGCGTATCAAGACTTTCAAAGAACTGCTTATTACCTTAACGAGACACTAATGTATCAAAATATTAGATTAAAAATAGGATGGCGACGGTACTTTTCCGCCGCCATGGCGGGGACTTTATTGACATTGCGCCAACATCGCCTCGGCTTGCTTCTCGCCCCAGCTCGGGTAGAGTGGTTTTGGCTGCGCGGCTTTGAACAGCGCGATCGATTTTTCAAAAACCGGTTTGGCCTTGTCTTTTCCTCCGCCGAACTGGGGAGGAGTGTTAAAAAGGCTCATGGCCTGCAGATAGTACAATCGGGGGTTGTTCGGATCCAGCTCCATCCCTTTTTGCAGGGCCGCGGATGCATCCTTACCGTTGGTGGACCAGCGGGTTTGCGGATCCATCAGCATTTGTTGGGTTGCGGCCATATTCTCGATAGCATAGGTTTCCGCATTCTTATCCAGGGCCTCGGCCTTGGCGAGATAGGCGTTGATCTTTTGAGCATTGGCGTCCTTGTCTTTCACATCGGGATTCCAGCCGGCCAGGGTCTGCGCAAAGGCGGCATAATAATAGGGCAGCCATTGCGTCTTTTCGGCGTCCCCGATCCGTTCGAAGGTCCCGGCGACGCTTTGCAACTGATCGATGGTCTTGGCGGAATCCAGCAATGCGATGTTCTTTTCCATCGCAGCGGCGTATTTATCCGACTGGGCCTGGCAGCCAAGGCCGATCAGGAGAGCGAGGGCAATCATTGTCTTTTGCATGTTGATGTTGTTTATTGGTGAAGCAAGTTATTTACAGGTTATTGTTGATGGCGTCCTGCGACCGGTCCACTCCCCAGCTGAGGAAGCAGCCTACGAAATAGAACCGTTTCGCCGGCGGCGTGATCGGCTGTCTGTACAGCCCGCTGTACGAAAAATTATACCCGTACACCGCGTCATAGCCCAGTACGTTACTGACGCTGGCGAACAGGACGATGAATGTCCTGGCTTTGGGATTGGCAAAACTGGGGACATATTCTGCGCTGAAGTTAAGACTGTTATAGTCCCGGGTTTTCCCGCTCTCTGCCAGGTTGTACTTGTTGAGACTGTCCAGTCTGAAATTGTAATAGGGCCGGCCCGTCGCCCAGCTATAGGTCACGTTGACGCCCGACCGCAGTTTGGTGAAGAACCGCTTCATGACGATAGAGGCGGTATGCGTTGCCGCGAAATTGGGCATCAGCTGGCTGGTGTAATTCAGGTAATTGCGTTTGGTGTCGAGATAGGAATAACTGACCCAGTAATCGAAGTTCCTGATCGTCTTTTTATCCCGCCAGAATAGTTCGATGCCTTTGGCATAACCGGTCCCGCTGTTGTCGTAGGTCGAGAAGAAATAGTTGACCGGCACGGTTTTGATCAGGTCTTCATATTTCTTGTAAAAGGCTTCCACGCGGAAGATCCTCTCGGGCGTCATTTTCTGGTAATTGAGGATATAATGCGTAGCCTTGGTAAAGCCGACATTTTTCGTAAAAAACAGCTGGCTGTTCTCCGGCTTCTGATAAAAAACGCCGTAAGCAAGGGAGACCTGTGCCGATGGACCGGTCCGGTAGGCCAGCGACACGCGCGGCGCGATATCCGACCGGCTGATGACCGAAGAGTGCTCGTACCGGACCCCGAGTTTTGCTGCCAGTGCGTTGGTCAAATAGATATCCGATTCCGCGAAGAGCGAATTGAAATGGTCGTGGAAGGCATACAACGTGTCGATTTGGTTTCCCAAAGTGTGATATTTCTGGTAGTTGTACGAATACCAGTATTCGGTACCGAAGCGGATCGCGCTCAGCGTGCCCAGCTTCTTGTCAAAGACGGCCCTCACCTGGGAGAGGTCCTGGCGTTGATCGATCCCGAAATTCTTGAAGTTCATCCAGAACACCGAGTCGGGGAACGACAGGTTCTTGTCGTTCAGGTCCTGGACCTGCTGACCGATATTGTCAAGGTTGGTGCTGTAGCTCGCCCCGAGATCGAACTTCCAGCCATTGTTCAGGTAATCGCGCCAGCTGAGGTTGTTGTACCAGTTGTGATTGGTGAGGCCGAATGCGTCATTGGTGTTCAGGCTGTCCCAGTCCTGGCGGCGAAGCCCGAGATTGTTGTAGGAGAAGGTTGTGTAATATTTGATCATGCCGCCGCTCTTGGTACGGATGCGGAAATTCGCGTCTCCGCTGTGGAACTGCGGCATGGCGAAATAGTCCGGCACCTGTTTGATCGCATGGAAATACAGGCCGACGTTGGTATAGTCGTAGTTGATCCCCCAGGAAGATTGTTTATTCCTGGCCAGTTGCTGGGTGCCCGCACCGACCACGATCGGCGAGATCGTCGCATCGATCTCGGATTTCTCCGGAAGATCGATCGACTCCAGCAGGACAACCGAAGACAGGGCCTGGCCGTACAGTGCGGAATAACCGCCGGTGCTGAAGACCGTCCCTTTAAACAGGAACGGTGAGAACCGGCCGCGCTGTGCGATATCCGGAACGCTGGAGAAATATGGGTTGTTGACCAGGGTGCCGTCGATATATTGCTTGGCTTCGTAGCCGGCGCCGCCCCGGACGAAAAGACCCTCCTGCTCTCCCACCTGCTGCGCGCCGGGAAGGGTTTTTAGGGCGGCCGTGATGTCTGCATTGGACCCTGCCGTGGTGGCGACGTCGATGGAACTGAGGACGGCGCCCCGCTTCGAGTCGCCCGCGGAAAAGGACCCGGCAGTGATGGTCACAGCCCGAAGTTCGCTCAGCTGCTCTTTCAGGGTGATGTGGAGCACCAGGGACGCACCGTTGAGGGTAATGGGACGGTCCACCGTATTATAGCCGATATTGGAGATGGTCAGCGTATCCGCGCCCTTTTCGGTGGTCGTGAACCGAAATGTTCCGGTGGAGTCCGTGGTTGCCCCGTCATAGCTGTTCTTTATGGCCACGCTGGCACCGTGCAACGGATGCCCCTTGCTGTCCCTGACGGTGCCGGAGACCACGGTTTGCGCCCGTAGTCCGGCGGCCATGGAACCAAGAAAAAGCGTTAGGAAAAGGGCCCTCATATTTATAAATTTATTGCTAAACTAAACTAGTTTACAATATAAACCAAATTTTGAGCGATATTTTTTATTATGGCCGCAGCCGGACACGCTGGCGGGTGTCAGTCCGAACGTTCCCTCGGTCGCCGCAGCCGGGCGCCGCACAGGGGTTAACCCGAACGTCCCTCCAGCCTTCTCCGCCGGCCGGTGCGCCCGGCAGAGTAACAGGCATAAAAAAAGCCAGGCTTAGAAAAGCCCGGCGGTTGTTGATCGTACCCTTTAAAACTAAAATCTTCCTATAAAATATCTTAGAGTGCTTATGTGCGACGACGGTTCTCCCTCTTGCTTAGTCTTTGGCAATCAACAACATAAAACGATAATGATCAGATAGACACGGGCTTGACCCAAAAGAAGAAGACACAGATCGATACGGACACAATTGCTTCATAGTCTGTCGATGTACGGAAAAGAAGAAAAAGAATTGGAAATAAAATGAACGGATGTTTTTCGGGAGCTTGGAGGGGATTGTCGGTGACGACTCTGTAAAGATTGCCAAAAGTTTTTAATTCTGCAAGCGTTTACACTTAATTTTTTTGCCTGTCCTGCACACAAATTCGACGGGCCGACCCGCAAATTTGAATCACCCGCACTCCAACTTGCCTCGCTGGCGCACAAAAAACGCCCGGCCACTGGCCGGGCGCGATATAACGAATATGCTAAGGCTATTTTGCGTACTGCGGGATCAGACCGTTGGCAAGCTCCACCATTCGCTTGACGCCATCGTCAGGCAGATTGCCCTTCTTGAATTCGGCCAGCACGTCGGGCAGTTTGTTGTCCATTTCCATCAGGAAATGTTCTTCAAATTCGCGGATCTTTCTCACCGGCACCTGGCGCAAAAGGCCCTGCGTGCCCAGATAGATGATCGCCACCTGGTGCTCGACGGTAAACGGCGAGTATTGCGGCTGCTTGAGGATCTCCACGTTCCGCGCGCCTTTATCAATGATCAATTTGGTAGCCGCATCGAGATCGCCGCCAAACTTCGAAAACGCTTCCATTTCCCTGTACAGCGCCTGGTCGAGTTTCAGCGTCCCCGCGACTTTTTTCATCGATTTGATCTGGGCGTTACCACCGACCCGGCTAACCGAAATACCCACGTTGATCGCGGGCCGGATACCGGAGTTGAACAGGTTACCTTCCAGGAAGATCTGTCCATCGGTGATCGAGATCACATTGGTCGGGATATAAGCGGACACGTCGCCGGCCTGTGTCTCGATGATGGGTAAAGCCGTCAGCGAACCGCCACCCTTTACGAGAGGCCGGATGGACTCGGGCAGGTCGTTCATCTTCCTGGCGACGGCGTCATCCGTGATGATCTTGGCCGCGCGCTCCAGCAACCGGCTATGCAAATAGAAGACGTCCCCCGGATACGCTTCGCGGCCGGGCGGGCGCCGTAGCAGCAGCGACACCTCCCGGTAAGCCACCGCTTGCTTGGACAGGTCGTCAAAAACGATCAGCGCCGGACGGCCCGAGTCGCGGAAGAATTCGCCGATAGCGGCGCCCGCGAACGGAGCGTAGAACTGGAGGGGAGCCGGATCGGACGCCGAAGCGGCCACGATGACGCTATATTCCAGCGCGCCGTTGTCGGCAAGCGTCTTCATCACGCCGGCGACCGTAGAGGCTTTCTGACCGATGGCGACATAAATGCAATACACCGGTTTCCCGGCCTTGAAGAATTCCTTCTGATTGATGATCGTATCGATCGCGATCGCCGTTTTACCCGTTTGGCGGTCTCCGATGATCAGTTCGCGCTGGCCGCGGCCGATGGGGATCATGGCGTCGATGGCCTTGACACCGGTCTGCAGCGGCTCCTTTACCGGCTCGCGGTAGATGACGCCTGGCGCCTTGCGTTCGAGTGGCATTTCATATTTTGTCCCGGCGATGGGGCCTTTTCCGTCGATCGGTTCGCCCAGCGTATTGACGACGCGGCCGAGCATCCCTTCGCCAACATTGATCGATGCGATCTTCCCCGTCCGGCGCACTTTTGCGCCTTCTTTGATGTCCCCGCTTTCACCCATCAGCACCACGCCCACATTGTCTTCTTCCAGGTTGAGCGCGATCGCCCTGACGCCGTTCTCGAATTCAACCAGTTCACCGGCGCCGACGTTGCTCAGGCCGTAGACGCGGGCGATGCCATCCCCTACCTGCAGCACCGTGCCGACCTCTTCGAGCTCCGTGGCCACGTTGGCATTGCTCAATTGCTGACGCAAAATCGCTGAAATCTCATCCGGTTTAATATCTGCCATGTGTATTCAGTTTGAAGTTAATTGTCTTTTGTACTATCTGATCTTGTAAATAAAATCGTTGCGCCGGAACTGCTGCCGGATCTTGGCGAGGTCATAGGCGACGCTGGCATCGATCAGCTCGTCCCCGATCTCCAGCACGAAACCGCCGATCAGCGCCGGGTCGACTTCGGCGTTCAGTTCGATCTTCGGCACCTGGCGGTCCGTCTTTACCTTGTCGATAATGGCCTGACGCACATCCTGCCCCAGCGCCACCGCGGTGGTCAGCTTCACGGTCTGTATGCCCTCATGCGTTTTGTATTGTTCGACAAATGCCGCGGCAATTTCGGGGAGCCAGGCTTCCCGCTCCTTTGCCGTCAGCAGGTGGGTGAAAATGGTGGTCAGGGGGGAGACCTTCCCTTCCAGGATCTTGTCCAGGATGCTCCGCTTCTTATCGGTCTTGATGACCGGGCTCCGCAGCACGTTTACCAGGTCCCGGCTGGCCCGGCAAAGGTCCCGCAAATAGACCATATCGGCGTAGACCTTGTCGAGCTGGCCTCTTTCGATCGCGAGGTCCAGGATCGATTTGGCGTACCGGGCTGCTAAACGGGGGTTGGGCGTCATGTTCAGTTCAGTTTCGCTTCGTTGGTCAGTTGACGAATATAATTTTCCTGCTGGGGCTTGTCGGACAGCTCGCGGCGCAGGATTTTTTCAGCTACCTCGACAACAAGATTGCCTACCTGGTTCTTTACCTCGGTCAGGGCCGCCATTTTTTGCTGTTCGATGGCCGTCTGGGCGTCGGCGATGATCTTGGAGGCTTCCAGCTTGGCCTGCTCCTTGGCTTCGCCCAGGATCTTGTCGCGGGTGTCGCGCGCTTCCTTGAGCAGCTGGGCGCGCTCTTCGCGTGCCTTGGCCAGCAATGCCTCGTTCTCGCTTTTCAGCTGACTCATTTCCGCCTTTACCTTCTCTGCGGTGGCCAGGGACTCGGCAATCCCGCTCTCCCTGTCCTTCAGGGACTTCAGGATCGGCTTCCAGGCGAATGCGCGAAGGAGTATAAGGACGAGCAGGAACCCGATGACGTTCCAAACGAATAAGCCTATATCCGGCGTCAGTAAATCCATACCATTATTTTTATACGTCTTACTTAGATAGAATACTGCATCCTCGGCCCTGTGCGTCAGATGCAGTATGTTTCTTCAGGTGCCTTGCGGACCCTGGCAGGCCATGTTACCCTTTGGCAAACACAGCGAGCAGACCGGCAACGGCGGCCAGGAGGGCAACCCCTTCGACCAGCGCCGCGGTCAGGATCATGTTGGCACGAATGTCGTTTGCAGCTTCCGGCTGGCGGGCGATGCCTTCGACGGCGCCCTTGCCGATCAGGCCGATACCGATGCCCGCGCCGACGGCCGCGAAACCGGCGCCGATAGCACCCAGGCCGGGTTGAACTACATCCAACAAAGTTGTCATCAACATCATAATTCTGGTTTTTTATTAAGAAAAATTTTCGGTTATACGGTCAATATTTCTTTCACGTGGCCTTCATGGTCGTCGTGGTGTTGATGCGACTCGAACGCCAGTCCGACAAATACGGCGGTCAGCGCTGCAAAAATGTAGGCCTGGATAAAAGCCACGAGGAGCTCGATCATATAGATGAACACCGCCATCAGGATAAAAAAGGGCGATGTGCCCCATCCGAGACCGGTGCTCATGGCGCCGAATACGAAGATCAGAATGATAAAACTCAGGATGATGATATGCCCCGAGATCATATTGGCAAAAAGCCGGATGATGAGCGCGAAAGGTTTGGTGAAAATGCCGAGGATCTCCACCAGGATCAGGATCGGCTTTACTCCCACCGGTACGGGTGGGTTGATAATATGCAGCCAGTAATGCTTACCCGTGCTGAACATGATGACAATAAAGGCCAGAACGCCGAGGGCGCCGGTGAAGGCGATATTGCCGACCACATTCGCCGATCCCGGAATGAGACCCAGGAAAGCGTTGATCAGGATGAAGAAGAAAATGGTCAGCAGCAGGGACATATATTTTTCGTACTTGTCCCCGAGGTTGACTTTCCCGACTTCATCCCGGATAAAGATGACAATGGGCTCAATCACGCCCTGCATCCCGCTCGGAGCAGATGTTACTCCTTCGCCCTTCCTGTATTTCCTGGCGGCGCTGCCCATGATCCAGATCAATATCAGGATCGAGATCAGCATTTGCACGACATTCCGGCCCAGCGAAAAATCGTACACTTTGACGGTCGGATCGACGGTCCCGTCGGGATTTACCGCCACCACCCTGCCGTTCTTGTATAGTTTCTCATCCAGGTGGTGGGACGCTACATACTCCTCCGTCAAAAGGCGATATCCGTCATAAGTCCTTTCCCCGTGTTCGAACCTCGAGGCCATAAAGGCCGACCAGCCTTTTTGGGGGCTGTACAGGATGACCGGAAGCGGGATGGAAGCGATGTGGTGGCGAAAGGTCCAGAAATGAAATTCGTGCGCGTCGCCGATGTGTTCGAGGATGATTCCGGAGGGGTTGATCGCGGCCGAATCCTTTTCCGTTCTTGCCGCTCCTCCGGCCGGTTTTGGCTGGGCTTGAGACACATTAAAAAAAAACATACTAACTATGCTGAAAGCCGCGACCAATATAGATTTGAAGCCTCTGACGGACATAAGTTCCTCGAAATTTGCTGCAAAGATAGGGGGGGAGGGTCAGATTATGAAAAGGAGATTAAAAAATACGGGCCCGGACCTACGCCGCCCGCCCCGCGCTCACGACGCCTTCCGCTCCGCGCCCGCCGGTTTGCGGAACTGCATTTCGTGTAATTTGGCATAGAACCCGCCCTTCGCCAGGAGCTGGTCATGCGTCCCGATCTCCCGGATCTCACCTTTGTCGAGGACGATGATCTGGTCCGCCTTGCGGATAGTGGACAACCGGTGGGCGATGACGATCGAACTGCGCCCCGCGATCAGCTTGTCGATCGCCTCCTGGATCAGTTGCTCGGACTCGGTATCGACCGAAGAGGTCGCTTCGTCCAGGACGAGGATGGCCGGGTTGTATAACAGCGCACGGACAAAGGACAGCAACTGTCGCTGGCCGAGCGATAGACTGCTCCCGCGTTCCATCACGTTGTACTGGTATCCGCCCGGCAGCCGCATGATGAAGTCGTGGATCCCGATCAGTTTGGCCGCCTCGACCACTTTTTCCATCGGGATGTCTTCGTTCCGCAACGTGATATTGTCCGCCACCGAGCCGGAGAACAGGAACACGTCCTGCAGCACCACGCCGATGCTGCGGCGCAGCGCCTGGAGTTGAAAGTCGTCGATGGGTACGTCGTCGATCCGGATCTGTCCTTCCCGCACCTGGTACAGCCGGTTGAGCAGGCTGATGATGCTCGTCTTGCCGCTGCCGGTGTGCCCGACGATCGCAACCGTCTGACCCGGCTGCATCGTAAAGGAAATATCCCTCAGGACATACCGGTCCCCTACATAGGCGAAATTGACCCGGTCGAACTCCAGCTTTCCCTTCACCTTTTCCGGCCGGTACGTGCCTTTGTCCGCCGCTACATCGGTGTTGTCGAGCACCCGGAAGACCCGTTCGCTCGCCACCATGCCCATTTGCAGGACGTTGAACTTGTCGGCCATGACCCGCAGCGGGCGGAACAGGAGATTGAGATACAAGTAAAAAGACACGATCTTTCCTGCCAGTTCCCGGGCTTCCTGGTCCTGCATGCCCGCCACCTGGGTCGCACCCCACCAGACCAGCAGGCCCGTGCTGAAAGCCAGGATGATCTCGACAACAGGGAAGAAGATCGAGTATGCGAATATGGCGTTGATGTTGGCGTTCCGGTGCTCCCGGTTGATCTTATCGAACTTCCGGGCCTCCCGCTTCTCTGCCGCAAAGGCCTGCACGATCTGGATACCGGTGATATGCTCCTGTACGAATGCGTTCAGGGCCGCTACCGCGTTCCGGACCCGGATGAAGGATTTGTTCACCGATTCCTTGAACAGCCAGGTCGCCAGGATCAGGGCCGGGAAAGGCACCAGGCAGACGAGGGTCAGCTTCCAGTCGGCCTGGAACATGAAGAGCAGGACGGAGAGGATGGACAGCAGATCCGCGATGATCGGAATGAGGCCGTCCGAGAAAATATCGTTGATCGCCTCGATATCGTTGATGGTCCGCGTCGTCAGCGTGCCGATCGGCGTCGTGTCGAATTGCCGCAGGTTGAGGCCGACGACCTTCTTATACACGTCCACCCGCATGTCGCGCACCACGGTCTGCCCCAGCCAGGCGGTGATGAATCCAAAAAGGAACCTCGCGACGGTTTCCACCAGCAGGAGGCCGACCTGAAACACGGTGATCCACAAGATAGCCCGCACCATCTCTTCTTTGATGGACGGAAGGGGTGATGTCCCTTTCCGGATGAAACCGTTGATCGTCCACTGGATCAGGAAGGGCCGCAGGGGCGAGAGGATCGCGAGAAGGATCGCGAGGAGAACGGACCACCAGACCCGGGACCGATAAGGCGCCGCGTACCGGAACACACGTCTCAACAGACTGAAATTGAATATCTTCTTTTTCTTTTTCTCCTCCGTCATAGGTAGGTTGACCCGAAGTTTGGCCTGCAATTTACCGATTTTTGGCGGCACGGTGGTCCGGACGGCGACAATGTGACAGGCGGCATTATTCTCTTTGCATCGCCTTGCGATAGGCTTTGATGAAGATGGCGCCGAGGTTCTTGTAAGGGGGGATATAGTCGTCGAATTTTTCCTTTCCCGCCGGGTCGTTCCTGAATCTGGCTTCGAGCTCCCGCCACATGGGCAACCAGTCGATATCCTTTCCGGCGACCAGGGTATTGTTGATGGCCTCGAGGATCGGCTCGTTCACCGTTTTGGTACCGACCTGCTTCGAGGAAATGATGTGCGCATCCTCGCTTCGCTTCAGCACCTCGCTCAAATTGTTATACCCGCCGCAGGAACCCAGCACCACGATACGCGCGGTCGGAGCCATTTGTTCGATGGTCGATCCCACATGGTAGGAATGACCCCGGTGGATCACGACCGTCGGCCGGAGGTGCCGCGCCTGCAGATAGTCGGACAGGGCGGTTTGCGCTTTGGCGTCGGGGTCGTCGTCGCCGAGCAGCGGCTTGTTGGCGAAGATCAGCACCGGCTTTCCGCGGGTGGAAGTGATGGTCGTCCACTGCGGGTTCTCTGTGATCTTCCACAGCGGCTTGCCTTCCGGATGCGCTGGTCGGTGTCCCTTTGCCAGCCGGACATAACGCGGGCGGAACAGCGACATGAAATCTTCGTACGAATTCTGCCCGTCCTTGTCCTTATCCCCATAAAAGAACACCTGCTCTATTACCCGCCCGCTGTCGTCCACCAGGGACTGATGATCGACCGAGTAGACGGGCGGAATGCCAAGCGCGGCCGAAAGGTCGACATGACTGGCGGTATCCGCGGATTCAAAAAGCGTTTCCAGCAGGTGATAGATCACCACCCCTTTCCGGTTATCTTCGGCCAGGTTCTTTTGATAGTTCCACCTGACCTCTTCCAGGATAAACCTGGCGAGTGCCGGACTTTTCTCGACAATGCTGCTGTAGGAGTCGGCGACGTCGACTGCTTCCTCCTCCCCCGCGCGCTCCAGGTGGATCACGAAGGATTTCATTACCGTACCCGCATTCTGTTTGTCCATCGTTCCCAGGAAATGCTCCAGCTTGTTGTAGGCCGCGGCCATCTTGATGAACTTCCGGAAATAATCGCCGTGCACCGCCAGCAACAGGCTGTCGCCATACGGCTGCCGCATCCGCTGGAAGATCCGGTCGTATACCCCGAGATAACTGCTGGTATAGATCTCGTCTTCGCTCAGTACGATGATGTAATACAGTTCTTCCGGCGTCAGCGGGTCGAGGATCCTGAAGCGGACCGCCGGATTCTCGACGGTGTGCAACGCATTGATCTCATTCACAAAGACCTGTTTGCTCTTCTTTTCGAGCATGGCGGTAAGCGCATTCATTTCCAGCGGTGTGTCGCGCAACGGCGGAAGGACCCTTGCGGCATAGTCCAGGCGGGTCTTGACCAGCAGGCGGAAATAGTTGAGGTCGTCGTCTTTTACCCGATCGATATCGTCCGTCGTCAGCTTCCCCCGGACCAGTTCGTCCAGGAAGGGCAGATAGAGCTGGCCGCTCTTGCTGTTCGCCAGCATGGCTACCGTATGGATCAGCGAGTCTTTGCTGTTGCGGATCCGCCAAGCAAGCCCATCCCCCGCGGCCGCGAAATTATACAGCTGTCCAATGTCGTAACGACCTGCGACCACGATCAGGCTGTCTTCGAACGGCAAACCGCGGTGGGATGATAAATAGCTGAATATCAGCCCTGGGTGCTGCAGACAATAGCGCCGCGTGAGCAGGAGCCGCGCGGGTTCTACGCCGATATTAGGCGTCGGGTAGAGGAAGCAGTCGACCAGGATATTGCCCACGGGGTAGGAACGGTTGCGGATAACCGGCTCGATGCTTTGCGATCGCTTGTCCAGCGCCATCGCGGTGTCGAACCCTTCCACCAGGTCCGGCGCCATGGAGGCGGGGATGTGGCCGGACCGGTATTCCGCCGCGAAACCGTTCAGCATGGCCTCCAGTCCGCGGAGATAGCGCTTTTTCTCATTCGTGTTGAGCGTGGAATCGAATTCGATCTTTTGCTGGATCTCGTCCACCCGGCGGCATAACGCATCGGTGACCTGCAGATTGATGGCATCGTCGGCGGTGAGCCTGATGATGCTGTCCGATCGGCCGTTACCCATGATAATCAGCCGTTCCTGCGCCTGATCCACCTTGTCGTGCCAGATCATTCTGTCCTGCGCCACCTTGTAAGGGTATGCATTGGGCTGCGCCTGGCTGCCAAACGACAGCCCCACGAATAACGCCGCAAGGAGTGACCGCATCAGGGACAGTAAAGCTGGGCTCATAAGATATCTCACTTCGGTTTCTATCAAAAAATGTGCGGGAAATGCACCGCCAAATCTAGTCAAAACTTCGCATTCGCCCGCCCAGTGTTATTTATCTATTAATTAATTGTAAACCGGAACCGCAAAAACCGGCGCCAAACTTTATTTCCAGTAGGTTTGCGTAAATTTTCGTGAATGGACGCAAAGGCCAGGAAAATACTGATCGCCGACGACGAACCCGATATCCTGGAAATCATCCAATACAACCTGACCAAGGAAGGGTATGAGGTGAGCACCGCCAAAGACGGGGACGAGGCGATCGGAAAAGCGCGGACGATCAGGCCCGATCTGATCATCCTGGACATCATGATGCCCAAAAAAAATGGCGTGGAAGTGTGTGAAATCCTCAGATCAACGCCTACCTTTAAAGAAACGCTCATTCTTTTCCTGACGGCGCTGAGTGATGAAGGATCGCACGTGCGGGGACTGGAGACCGGCGCCGACGATTATGTGACCAAGCCCATCAGCCCCAAGCTGCTGATCAGCCGCGTCAATGCATTGTTCCGCCGGCTCAGCAAGGAACCCGGGGATAAGGTGCTGAAGGTGGAGAACCTCAGCATCGATCCTGCCAAATTCGAAGTGATGGTCGACGGCAAGAACGTCACGCTCGCCAAGAAGGAGTTCGAATTGCTCTACCTGCTGGCTTCCCGGCCGGGCAGGGTCTTCCTGAGGAACGAGATCCTCAACCAGGTCTGGGGCAACGAGGTGATCGTCGGGGACAGGACGATCGACGTCCACATCCGCAAGATCCGGCAGAAGCTCGGACTGGACTGCATTACGACCGTAAAAGGAGTGGGCTATAAGTTCAACCTGTAGAACATGCCTTCGACCAAGAACCTGTCGCCGAAACAACTCTCGGCCCTCACCGCCTTCCTGCTGGCCCTTCCCATCTCTGCCGGAATCTGGTTCCTGACCGGCAACCGCCTCGTGGGCGGCGCCTCCCTGCTGGCCATCTTCCTGGGCAGCTATGGCCTGATCCTCTTCACCCTGGAGAAGTTCATCTACCGGAAGATCAAACTCATCTATAAGCTCATCCACCAGACCAAGGCCACCAGGAAGGAAGAGGTGTATTTCAAGTACATCCTCCCGCAAAAGAGCATCGACGAAGTGCGGGAGGATGTTGAAAAATGGGGCGAGAAAAGGAACGAGGAGATCGAACTCCTGAAAAAGAACGAGGCCTACCGCAAGGAGTTCCTGCAGAACCTCGCTCACGAATTCAAGACCCCCATCTTTGCCATCCAGGGATATGTCGACACTTTGCTCAACGGGGCCATGGACGACCCGGTGATCCGGAAAAAATTCCTGGAGAATACGGCAAAGAACGTGGACCGGCTCGTCAACCTGATGAACGACCTGGATGAGATCTCCGCCCTGGAACGCGGGGAGCAGTTGCTGTACAAACAGAACTTCGTCATTCAGGACCTGATCCGGGAGATCTTCGAATCCCTGTCGATCAAGACCAACGGCAAGAATATCCGCACCGGGATCAAAAAGGGATGTGAATCGCCGGTCACGGTCTTTGCCGATAAGGAAAAGATCCGTATGGTTTTGATCAACTTGGTCGAGAACGCGACAAAATATGGCAAGACCGGCGGTAGCATCGTTGCCAGCGTATACCGGATCGACGAAAGGAACGTACTGGTCGAAGTGAGTGACGATGGTATCGGGATCGAGGAAGAGCACCTGCGGCGGATCTTCGAACGTTTTTACCGGACCGACGCCGCAAGAAGCCGCGACAGGGGAGGCACCGGCCTGGGGCTGGCGATCTGCAAACACATCGTGGAAGCGCATGGCCAGTCTGTGCATGTCCGGAGCCGCCCCGACGTCGGCACGACCATCGGCTTCACGCTGGAGTCCCGGCGGGATTGAGCAATCCGAAAATCTCACTACATTTGCAGGCCATGACGACTACCCAGGTGTTTGATTACAGCAAGTGGACAGCGCAGCTGCCCGAACTGAGCAGGAGATATCAGTCGGCAAAGCCTTATCCGCATATCGTGCTGGAGAACTTTCTTGACCCTGACGTACTAAAGGATTGTATCGCCGAATTCAATCGGCTGAACGAAACGGACGGCTGGATCAACTACAAACACTACAACGAAGACAAGCGCGGTCTGAACAAGATCGATCTTCTCCCTGACACGATCAGATCCACGATCAACGAGCTGAACTCGCCCGCTTTTCTCCAATGGCTCGGAACCATCACCGGCATCGCCAACCTGCAAAAGGACGACGGTCTCGAGGGCGGCGGCATTCACCAGTCCACCCGCGGCGGTTTCCTGAATATTCATGCCGACTTCACGGTCCACCCGCACCATCGCAACTGGCAGCGGCGCGTCAACGTACTGGTCTACCTGAATGAGGATTGGCAGGAGGATTGGGGCGGCAAGCTGGAGCTGTGGGACCGGAAAATGAAAGCCTGCGAGGAAAGCGTTCTGCCCGTCTTCAACCGTTGCGTAATTTTCAATACGGATGCGGATTCCTATCACGGGCATCCTTTGCCGATGAGCTGTCCGGAGGGAGTGTTCCGCCGGTCTATCGCGCTCTATTACTATACCGTAGAAGCCAATCCCTATCGCAGGGCCACCTTTTACCAGGCCCGGCCGGGTGACGGCAGCAACAAGCTGCTGGTGAAGCTCGACAATGCGCTCATATCGGCCTATACTTCCATCAAAGGCAAGCTTGGCGCCAATGACAAGGTCGTCAGCAAAATGCTCCGGCTATTCGGAAGACGCAAGAAATAGCCCGCGCTGAGCTCCCGCCCGGCGGTTACCCGGCGCGTAATTGCCCGCCAACTACTTCGTCCGCGGAACATCCTGCGGAACACCCCGCGGAACATCCTGCGGAACATCCCGCTTGAGGAACACAAACCCGTTCTTACGGTACAGTTCCTTCAGATCCGGGTACTTGGCCGGATCCTCCCAATTCTGCACGCGGTCGACCTTCGTGACAAAATAGACCGGCTTGTCGATCGGGCCGGTCAGCAGCCATTGCTGATCGTAGGAATTCGGGTTCGTCGGCCTGGGCTTTTTAGTATAGAAAAGGTCGCCATAGCTTTTGAAGCCAAGGGTGTGCACGTAACAATCCTCTCCCTGCCGGGCGATGAAAAAGTCGATATCCGCGCCCTGGCTGTACCGCTCCACCTTGGGCACGATGATCGCGCTGGCAAAAAAGACCACGACGGCGGTACCGGCGAACAGGTACACGGCCGCGCGGCTGAAAGCCTTCCGGGTCAGACTGCGGATCCCGAATATGAGCGCGACGACCAGCAAGATCCCGATCAGGCCCTCGAATCCCGACCAATGCACATCCGCCTCCATATTGCCGCGGGCGAAACTGTCGTGGACATAGGGCGCCAGTCGTTTGACATTCAGCCCGATGACGGCCACGCCAAGGATCAGCACCGAGATGATCCCCCCCAGGACAGCAAGCAGCACGCCCACATATTTCCGGTACAACAGCGCGCCGCGCTCCCATTTATAAATGGAATAGGCCGCCAGGAAGGTGACGGGGAACCAGGCCATGGAGGAATAATGGATGATCCTTGACTGCACGATGGTGAACAGAACGGTCACCACCCAAAACAGGATGATCATCCACATCTTGAAGTCTTTCTCGAACCGGCTGCTGTACCGCGCTTTGAAAAAGGACGGGATCGCGAGGAGGGATGCCGGGAAACAACCCACCAGCAGGACGATGTAGTGATAGCCGAAGAAGCCGGCCTGGTCGGCGTCATGCGTGGTGAAGAGCCGCCATTGATATTTGAGGAACTGTTGGATGAACCAGGGCCCGTTCACGATGGTATCGTAGCCGTACCAGGTAAAGGTCACCACACAGGCCACCAGCAGGTACAACAGCGCGTGCCAGCCGGAAAAATAGAACCTGAACCGGTTGTAGCAAAAGTACACGCCCAGCGCCAGCAGGAAGACGATCAGGGCGACCTGCCCCTTGGTCATGATGGCCAGTCCCATGAAGACCCCGGATACAACGACGTAATAGAGTTTCGGTTTGTTGATCCCCGGTTTGTCGTAGTTGTTCCTTTTCCAATGGTACAGGATGAAGTGGTACAGCGATAAAAAGGTGAACAGGTTGAACCAGGGGTCGATGATCCCCGATTTGAAATACATATTCGGGAAAAGCGACCCGCCGAACGCCAACGCCCAAAGGACGCCAAGCTTCCGGTCATAGATGCGGGACCCGCAGAGAAAGATGCAGACGAGCGTCACGATGCCGCAGACCGCGTTCGGGAATCGCGCCGCGAATTCATTGATGCCAAACAATTTCATCGCACTGCTTTGCATCCAGAAGAACATCGGCGGCTTCTCCCAGAACGGCTTGAAGTCGATGTATACCCGCGTATAGTCATGCATTTTGATCATCTCGCGGGAGGCTTCCGCGAAGTTGATCTCATCCCAGTCGAACAGGTGGACATGACCCAGGAATGGGATGAACAGCAGGGCGGCCAGCGCGGCGATCAGGAGGGAGATGGTTGTCTTGTTGAGCTGCATCAGTTGAGTGGTTTATACATGGCCCGTTTCATCAGCCGCCATTTGCAGAGCCGGTGAACGATACTGACCTTGAGGACGCCGAGGCCATACGTCACGCTCCTGCTGAAATTGATGCTCGAGGCCTCCTCGAAGTAGCGCGTCGGGCAGGTGATCTCGGCAATTTCATACCCGAGATAAATGATCTGCGAGAGCATTTGATTGTCGAAAACGAAGTCCTCCGAATTGATGTGGTAGTCGATCCGCTGGAGGACCTCCCGGGAGAACGCGCGGTAACCGGTGTGGTATTCCGCGAGCTTCTGCTGCAGCATGACGTTCTCAAAAAAGGTAAGCGCCCGGTTAAAAACATATTTGTAGAGGGGCATGCCGCCGTGCAGGGCGCCTCTGCCCAGGGTCCTCGACCCCAGGACCACCTGGTAGACGTTGTTGGCGATCAGCCAGGCCATGGACGGGATGAGTTTCGGGGTATATTGATAGTCCGGATGGAGCATGATCACGATATCGCCACCCAGCTCGAGCGCTTTGTCATAGCAACTTTTCTGGTTGCCGCCATAGCCCCGGTTCTTGTCATGCCTGATGATATGCCGGATACCGAGTTCCCTGCCCACCGCGACCGTGCGGTCGCTGCTGTTGTCATCCACCAGCACCACCTCGTCTACGATGTCAAACGGGATCTCCGCGTAGGTCTTCCGGAGGGTAAGCTCCGCGTTGTAGGCAGGCAGGACGATAACCAGCTTTTTACCTTCGATCATACGATATGGAAAATTGACGGCAAACGTACACCAAACCGCGCAATTCCTAAAATTTGCGCCATTCCCCGGCCGCACGCTAGTCTCTCGCAAACGCCCTGACGGAACGCAACCTCGTGGAAAAGAGCCAGTGAAAGAACAGGGCCGTGATCGTCCCGACCACCGAGCCGGCGAGCACGTCCAGCAGGAAGTGCTGACCGAGATATATGCGTGAATACCCGACGGCCACCGCGCCGAAGAGATACAGCACATTTCCTTTTTTGTTGTTGTCGAAAACGGCCAGCAGTGTCGCCAGCGCGAAGACGGAGGTCGTGTGGCCCGACGGAAAACTGGCGAAACCGACATGTGTCACACCGTCGATAAAGTAGGAATATTGTCCGACGGGAAAGAATTGTTTGGGGCGCGGCATCGAAAAGGCGTATTTGAGGATCTGGGCGATCAGCGCGGACCCGAGGAAGGCGGAGATCAACTGGCAGGCGCGGGACCAGCGGCGCATCAGCAGGTAGACGACACAGATCAGGATCGCGAAACGGCCGTCGCCCAGGAAAGTAAGACAGATGAATACGGTGTCGAGCGCACTGCCATGCAGCGGGTTAAGATCGATAAAACTGGCGGCCTTTCCCAGGCCGAGGAGGATGACCAGGCCGGCGAGGAAGCAGAGGAAATAGCAATAAAAATAATAGCGGTTTTCAACCAGTGTCGCCTTGATCGGCTGAAGCGTTTTCATCACATCAAAACTACGAGTTTCGCCGGAATAGCCCCCGGCGGCGCCCAGGTCCCCTAGAGACCTGCCACCAACTCCTCGGCCAGCCCGAACGACAAGGTCATGCCCGCGCCGCCGACACCATTGATGACGTACACATAGGGCTCGGGGGAAAAGAAGAGATCGGCCGCTCCGTCGGTCAGCTTGGCATAGACACCGTTCCAGGTCTCGGTGACTGTCCAGTCGCGGAGCCTTGCAAATTGACGGAGATACCCGAGGATCATCCGGTTGACGGCCTCCCTGTCGAAAGGATCGTGAACCGGACCGTATTCATGTGAATCGCCGACGGTCAGTTCGCCGCGCTCGTTTTGCGACACCATGACGTGGATCCCCCATTGCCGGAAATCGGCCATCTCGCGCGCATACCGCTCCCGCAACGCCGGCAGCGAGGGAGCGGCCTTAAA
>DATNBP010000186.1:0-3348 GCA_035572015.1 Puia sp.
CAACAACAGCAGCACGCCCGCGATCAGCGCGCCGGCTTGCCCGGTGATCGGCTTGTCGTGCAGGGTCACATACAAGATCCCGGTTACCACCGTCAGCGAGATGGCCAGCCATTGGTGGACATTGACCACCGACTCGTCATAATCGCCCGATTGAGACAGGAGCAGACCCGTAATACAGGAAAATACGGCGCAAAGGAATCCGATCAGCAGGCTGAGATCCGCGGCTGGCTTTAACCCGCGATGGCGCTCCCGCCCGCTTAATATTTCCAGCAGGATCGCCAGCAGCAGGATGCCAATGGGAAGGTGAACGAGCAGGGGGTGCAGCCGCCCGGTCAGGGTGAAAAAGGAGGCCATTAAGCGTATCTTTTCCTCAGGGTTTGCAGCATGTATTCATTGATCGCCCATTGATCGGTCAGCGGCTTATGCGTATAGGGCATCGTCGGCATATAGTCCGGGGGACCGAATTCCGTAAGGATCGTCATCACCTCGCCTTTTTGCTTCTTGCGTCGCAGGATGGCGTCCCACCAGGCAAAATGTGCTTGTGCGGCCGGTTGCCATTCCGGGGCGCGCGGATCGCTGACCTGCGGCCCTTCCGGGTGCCCGATCCGGGCATGGATATGATCCGTCCGCTCGAGCGCCAGCGCCATCGTTTGCGGCTGATCGGCCAGTAGGCTCTCACTGACATTGCACCAGTGGGAAACGTCAAATGTTATCCGAAGATCCGGGTGGGCCTCCAGGAAACGACGGGCGACCGGCGCGGCGAACAACATCCTCGACCGATGGGTCTCATGCAGGATATGGATGCCGGTTTCGCGGCTAAGCGCCGTCGTCAGGTCGATGAACTTCGTGTTCTCCTCATAGGAAAAGAAGTCATGCCCCGAATGGCAATTAATATATAACGGTCGCTGCCGCGTATTCCGCACGGCGCCTTCCACCATCTTCTCAAAATGTTCGAAGTGTGTGGCGGCGTCTGACTCCGATCCCGCGCAAAGAAATCCGACCTCGAGCCCGTATTTTTTGAGCATGGAAAAGACGGCATCTTGTCGTGAGGGGTCGAGCGACCACCAGATCTCGATCCCATCATAGCCGGCGGCCTTCACTTTGGCGCCATACTCATCCAGGGTACCCGGGAAACCCCAATCGGTCGCGAGGATCTTCAACTGAAAACCGTCCCGGACCGACGGGAATTTGAGGGGCTGCGCATAGGATTCAAACAATAAACCAGTAGCAGCTAAGGTGCTTTGTGCGATGAACTGTTTTCGGTTGATCATGCTATAATCTCTTTGATGACATTTCCCTTCACGTCAGTCAGCCGGAAAGGCCGGCCCTGAAAATCATAGGTAAAGCGCGTATGGTCAAATCCAAGCTGGTTCAGAATAGTTGCCTGCACATCGAAGGTATCGACTTTGCCGGAAATGCCGGTATAACCGATCTCATCGGTCTCGCCATGACTATGCCCCTTGCGGATGCCGCCGCCTGCCATCCAGATCGTGAAGGCGTCTGTATGGTGATCCCTGCCCTTGAAAGGGTTGGGTTTGCCTTCGCGGTTCTCCATCATGGGCGTCCGGCCGAATTCGCCGCCCCAGACGACCAGTGTTTCATCCAGCAACCCCCGTTGTTTCAAATCGAGTAGGAGCGCTGTCATCGCTCGGTCCACCTGGCGGCATTTGTTGATAAAACCAACGTCGATCGCAAGACTGGCATCGGTTCCATGGCTATCCCAGCCCCAATCGAAGATCTGGACGAACCGCACGCCCTTTTCCACCAACTTCCGCGCAAGGAGGATATTGTTGGCGAGACTTCCCTGGCCGGGCTTGGTGCCATAAAGCTCGTGGATATAGGGCGGCTCATCCATGATGTTCATGACTTCCGGGACCGAGATCTGCATCCGGAAAGCCATTTCATATTGCGCGATCCGGCTGAGGATCTCGGGATCGCGATAATCCTTGAATTCCTGCTGATTGACCGCATTGATCGCGTCGATGGACTCTTTCCGCAGGTTGCGGTCCATCCCGGCGGGATCGTCGAGGAACAAAACAGGGTCACCTACGCTGCGACATTGCACGCCCTGGTACACGCTCGGCAGAAAGCCGCTACCCCATATACTTTTGCCGGCATCCGGAAATTTACCGCCACTCGTCAGCACGACAAAACCCGGCAAATCCTCGTTCTCCGTACCCAGTCCATACGTGACCCAGCTCCCGAGGCTGGGCCTCCCGAGACGCGGCGAACCAGTGTGCACCAACAGTTGAGCGGGCGCATGATTGAACTGATCGGTCGAAACTGCTTTGAGAAAACTGACCTCATCCACCATAGTGGAGAAATGCGGCAGGTTCTCGCTGACCCAGGCCCGGCTTTCTCCATGCTGCGCAAACTTCGCTTGCGGCCCGAGCATTTTTGGCACGCCCCTGATAAACGCGAACCGCTTCCCTTCCAGCAACGACGGCGGGCAATCCTGACCATCCATCTTCATCAGTTCGGGCTTATAATCGAACAGCTCAAGCTGCGAAGGTGCACCTGCCATATGGAGGTAAATGATGCTTTTGGCCTTCCCTGGAAAAGGCGGCAACTTCGGGGCAAGCGGATGCGCCGGATCGAAGACTACCGGGGCCGAATGCTGAGTCCGGTGGCAACCCAGCAATGCGCCCAGTGCAAGCCCGCCCAATCCCATGGCACTCTCCCTGAGAAAGTGCCGTCGGGTATAGTGCTGCAGTCTCGCGATCTGCATGGCCTGTTGCTCCTTCTGTGCAAATATATTTTTTCTTCCCATAATCTAATTCCTGGTAATCACCTCGTCGAGATTCAACATCGCATTGCAAACGACGACGAGGGCTGCCTTATCCGCAAGATGCGTCAGGCTCATCCCCCCCGCCCCGCCTTCACCTCCTCCGGCCTTAACCTGCGTTACTTTCATAGGCGCCGCGATCCCTTTGTCGTCCCCCGGCGTCATCCCAAGCATTTTCCTGGCGTCCGCCGGCCGGTGTACGAACCGATCCAGCGATTCACTATACAACCCGAGAAGGATCGCCAGTTTGTCCGGCCCGATCTCCTTATACAACATCGTCCGGTAGGCCGCCTCTATCTCTCGTTTGGCGTCATCCGGCGCCAGGCTGTCCAGACGGTGTGCAAAATGTCTCGCGAGATCGAGATAGACCGTATCGTTGAGCGTCACCAGCGCCTGCAGCGGCGTATTTGTCCGGATCCGCCGGGGCGTGCAAAGTTCCCGCGAGGTCGCGTCGAAGGACATCATCGAGGGATAGGATGCGGTCCGCTTCCAGAAGGTGTACAGCGCGCGGCGATATTGCTCTCCCTTTGTGCTGGCTACCCACTCCGCTCCATTCCAGGGTG
>DATNBP010000187.1:0-24403 GCA_035572015.1 Puia sp.
TAGAGGCGGTGCTGACACGGGACATCTTCGAGCCGGCGCCGACGATCAATCAACTGGCGCGTATGGTCTCCATCAGCGAGTCCAAGTTAAAGAAGGATTTCAAACTATTATACGGTGTTCCCGTATACGAATACTTCCAAAAGGTCAGGATGCAGGCGGCGAAAGACAAGTTGCTTGCGGGCGGGCATTCGGTGAAGGAGGTGGCGATCGAGCTCGGCTACTCCAATCTGAGCAATTTCACGATCGCGTTTAAGAAAGAATTCGGGCTACTGCCAAGTAAACTATTAACAACCAATTGAAAGGACTTTGCAGCTATCTCCATCCCCTTTTCAGCTAGTAAAACCCCGTACCGGTTCGTATCTTTGCTATGTTGAGGGTTTCTTTGTCCCGTTTTTAATTCCTTTCCAGAAAGACCTGAATTCGTCCCCCTAAAAGCGTGCGACAACTTTTCTGATCATTACCAGCTGTTCCAACAACCCCTGTAACAAATCCAATCGTAGCATATTGGCCCCATCGCTTTTGGCGATGGCGGGATTAGGATGTGTTTCGATGAAGAGGCCGTCGGAGCCGGTGGCAATAGCAGCTTTTGCGATCGTGCCGATCAATTGGGGGTTGCCGCCGGTCACTCCGCTGGTCTGATTGGGTTGCTGCAGCGAATGCGTGCAGTCCATGACTACGGGCGTTCCATGCTCCTTCATCCAGGGTATGTTCCGGTAGTCCACCACCAGGTCCTGGTAACCGAAGGTGGTTCCGCGTTCCGTCAGCACGATCTTTTCGTTTCCCGCGAGACGAATTTTATCCACAGCAAATTTCATGGCCGGCCCGCTGAGGAACTGGCCTTTTTTTACGTTGACGATCTTTCCGGTACCGGCTGCCGCAACGAGCAAGTCCGTTTGACGGCAGAGGAAGGCCGGGATCTGGAGGATGTCCACATGTCGGGCGGCGGGCGCAGCCTCGTCGTGGGCATGTATATCGGAAGTCGTCGGGATTTTATATTTCTCTCCCACTTTTTTGATGAGGTCGAGCCCGCTTTCGTCGCCGATGCCGGCAAAGGAGCCGGCGCTGGTCCGGTTGGCTTTGCGATACGAGGCTTTGAATACATACGGGATGCCAAGGTTGCGGCAGATCGCGGAGACTTTGTCGGCTACTTCCATGACGAGTTCCTCGCTCTCCACGACGCAGGGACCAGCGATCAGGAAAAAATTGTCCCGGTCGTAGGACTGATGCTGAAACAGATCGGACAAAAATTGCATGCTGCAAACGTACGTGAAATGTTCGGTATGCTGCAGAGTCGTGCCGGGACGGGTCAGGAAAGCCGGCGCCGTGTAAGGCAAACCTGTTATATTTGCTGCCCAAACCCCAGGATATGACCAAAGAAAAAGTATTGGTTATCGGTGCCAGCGGTCAGATCGGCGTCGAGCTGACGCTTGCTCTCAGACGCATTTATGGCAATTCGAATGTCGTTGCTTCCGATCTCAGGGAAGAGAACGAATTACTGAAAGGGACTGGCCCATATGTGTCACTTGACGTCATGAACAAGGAGATGCTCCATGTACAGGTTATCCGGCAGAACATCACCCAGATCTATTTACTGGCCGCTATCCTTTCGGCAACCGGGGAAAAGAACCCTCACCTGGCCTGGCATCTGAATATGCAGGGATTGTTGAATGTACTCGACATCGCCAGAGAAGAAAAGCTGCAAAAGGTCTATTGGCCCAGCAGCATCGCGGTGTTCGGGCCCACCTCGCCGCGCCAAAATTGCCCGCAACGCACCGTCATCGAACCTTCGACCGTATACGGGATCAGTAAGTACGCCGGAGAGTTCTGGTGCAATTATTTCCATGGCAGGTATGGCGTAGATATTCGCAGCATCCGGTATCCGGGTCTCATCAGCTATAAGTCTGCGCCCGGCGGCGGGACCACCGACTATGCGGTGGAGATCTTCCATGAGGCGCTGGAAAGCCGGAACTATACCTGTTTTCTGAAGGAAGACACCTATCTTCCGATGATGTATATGCCTGACGCGATCCGGGCGACCATCGAGTTGATGGAGGCGCCGGCTGCGAAGATCACCGTTCGAACGGCATACAACGTGGCCGCACTGAGCTTCTCGCCAAAAGAGATCGCCGCAGAAATTCAGCGGCATATCCCCGACTTCATGATCCGGTACGCGCCGGATTACCGGCAGCAGATCGCGGACAGCTGGCCGCAAAGCATTGATGATTCCGTGGCGAGGAGCGACTGGGGCTGGAAGCCGGAGTATGACCTGGGGCGAATGACAGCGGACATGCTGGACAACTTGCAGCAGATGCAAAGCGGCAATTGAAAATTATACTATGGTCAGATATTTCTTCAGGGCGGCATTTGTAATTTCGGCGACATTGGCCGGCTGCGCCCGTCCGCCAAAGTTCCGGGACGGCGATTGGCGGGCGTACCTCGAGCGAAAGGACGGCCACCATATTCCCTTCAACTTCAATGTAAGGGACAGCGCGGGCAAACAGGTCCTGTATATGCGCAACGCGGGTGAGAGACTGCTGGTGGACAGCATCAGGGTCGAGGGAGATTCGGTGTTCATCCGGTTTCCTTTTTTCGAATCGCAGCTTAGGGGGGCGCTTACGGCGGACGGAAACCTGGAGGGGCTTTGGATCATCCATCTGACTGATTCTTTCCGGCGGGTTCCGTTCAGGGCGACGTACGGACAGGATTACCGTTTTCCGACCGATCCCTCCAAACCGCATGGCGGTGCATCCGGACGTTGGGCGGCGATGTTCCATTCAGCCGACGGAACGGACTCGACCTTCAGGGTTGGAGAATTCAGCCAGTCCGGAGCGGCTGTGGCGGGCACTTTTCTCGATGCGGGCGGGGATCTCCGATACCTGCAGGGCGTGATGGAGGGAGATACGCTCCGCCTCTCGACATTCGATGGGACGCATGCGTATTATTTTACTGCACTGCAGAAAGGCGACTCGCTGGTAAGCGGCGCCATGTATTCGGGCCCGGTGAGTTATTCCACCTGGAGTGCGGTGAAGGACTCCGCGGCGCACCTGGAGGATCAATTCTCAATGACCAAATGGAATAAAGACATGCCTTTTGGTTTTACGTTTAGGGACCTTAACGGCAAACCGGTGTCTTTCCCGGACGAAAGGTTCAAAGGCAAGGTAGTACTGGTCCAGCTTATGGGATCCTGGTGTCCGAATTGCATGGATGAAACGCGGTTCCTGAGTAAATTCTACGACGAATACCGGAATAAAGGCGTCGAGGTCGTGTCGCTGGCCTATGAGCGGAGCACGGATTTTGCGCGTTCGGCCTGGGCCGTCGGGGCCTTTCAACAAAGATTCGACGTTCAATACCCGATGCTGATCACCGGGGTTGCTGTCGGCGACCCGCAGCGCGCGGCGAAGACATTGCCCCAACTCGACGGCATTCACGACTTCCCCACGACCATTTTTGTCGGCAAGGATGGAAAGATTGCCAGGATTCACACGGGTTTCAATGGACCCGGGACGGGCGAACATTACCAGGACCAGCAGCAGGAATTCCGCGAGCTCGCCGACAGCCTCCTGAAACAAAAATAGATCGGCCAGGTGGCGCGGGAACAGCTCCGGCAGCCTGCTTGTGTCAGGAACTTCGGGGCCCGGGTGTGGAAAATACCGGGATATCGGGAATCCGCCATTTCGTAAATTGCGGCATGCAGCAATATCTCGATCTACTACAGCACATATTGGATACCGGCGCGACCAAGACCGATCGGACGGGTACGGGCACGAGGAGCTGTTTCGGTTACCAGATGCGATTCGACCTGGGGAAGGGTTTCCCGCTGGTGACGACGAAAAGATTGCACCTGAAGAGCATCATTTATGAATTGCTTTGGTTCCTCCGCGGCGAGACCAATATCCGGTATCTAAAGGAGCATGGGGTGAGCATATGGGACGAATGGGCGGATGCCGACGGAGAATTGGGGCCGGTATACGGGAAGCAATGGCGTAGTTGGGAAGGAGCGGACGGGCGCACGGTTGATCAGATCAGCCAGATGATCGAACAGATCCGGACAACGCCCGACAGCCGCCGCCTGATCGTCAGCGCCTGGAATGTCGCGGACCTTCCGGACATGGCGTTGATGCCCTGTCACGCGCTTTTCCAGTTCTATGTCGCACCTGGGGCAAACGGCAAGGGAAAGCTCAGCTGTCAATTGTATCAGCGCAGCGCGGACGTCTTTCTCGGTGTCCCTTTCAATATCGCCAGCTATGCGCTACTAACCCTGATGGTGGCACAGGTCTGCGACCTCGAACCGGGGGAATTCATCCATAGTTTCGGGGACGTCCATCTGTACAACAACCACCTGGAACAGGCAAACCTTCAGTTGAGCCGCAAACCATACGCGCTGCCGGTGATGAAGCTTAACCCGGCGGTCAGGGACATTTTCGCCTTCCGCTTTGAAGATTTTACGCTTGAGGGCTATCAATATCATCCGGCGATCAAGGCGTCCGTCGCGGTCTAAAACTTTTCCAATGGTGATCAGTCTTATCGTCGCTGCCAGCAGGAACAATGTGATCGGGAAATCGAACGGCATGGTTTGGAATCTGCCGAACGATACGCGCTATTTCAAAAACACCACCTGGGGAATGCCGGTGATCATGGGCCGCAAGACCTATGAATCGATGTCGAGCGAGCCCTTACCGGGCAGATTTATTTTTGTGATCACCCGGAACAAAGATTGGAGTCCTAACAGCCCGAAGGTAACGGTGGAAAGCAGTTTGCAAGATGCGATCGCTGCGGCCGGTGCCACGGACTGCCGGGAGGTCTTTGTGGCCGGCGGAGGGCAGATCTATGCCGAGGCATTGCCCCTGGCGGACAGGATCTACCTGACGCGGGTACATGCGATCGTGGAGGGGGATGCCTATTTCCCCTCGTTCGATGAACGGGATTGGGACCTGATGAGCCAGACTGACTTTGCTGCTGACGAGCGGCACGAATATGGGTACAGTTTTCAGGTTTGGGATCGAAAAAAATAGCTTCATGTATTCCCGCCTTGTTCTTACAGGAAAGTATTTGCGCTATTGCTTTCATGCCGCTAATGCCAGGGGGCACGGTATACATTCGCCTTTTGTGTTCGATTTTGTCCGGAATGTGCTGCGGGACCGCACGGCATATCCGGCTTTCCGGGCCATTGAAGGGTTGAGGCGGCAACTGCTGAGTGACCGGACAAAGCTCGAAGTGGAGGACATGGGCGCCGGGTCGGCGAAGGGAAGGGGTAGTGTCGAAGCGGCGAAGGCTGCGGTCAGGATACGGTCCGTGGCGGAAATCGCAAGGCATGCCGCCAAACCGGCGCGGCTGGGACAGTTGCTGTACAGGATGGCGAGATACTACCGCCCGGGCGTGGCAGTGGAGTTGGGGACTTCGCTCGGTCTGTCGTCAGCATATCTCGCATCCGGGATGAAGGACGGGAATACGGACGGTAAGCTGTGGACGATCGAAGGATCGGCGTCGATCGCGGCGCTCGCGGCGGGTCACCTGACGGGGCTGGGGCTTGAGAATGCAAATACCCTGACGGGCAACTTCGACGACAGGTTGGAGCCACTCCTTGATGCTGTCGGGCCAGTCGAATTTGCCTTTGTCGACGGCAACCACCGGTACGAGCCGACCCTGCGGTATTTCGGCCAGTTATTGCAGCACGCGGGGAACTCCGCGCTGCTCGTCTTCGACGATATTCATTGGAGCACGGAAATGGAGAGCGCGTGGGAACGGATCCGTGCGGACAGCCGAGTGCCAATGACGATCGATTTGTTCCATTTCGGTTTGGTGGTCATCCGGGAATCCTTCAAGGTCAAGCAGCACTTTGCGATCCGCTTTTGAAAATATTGTGTATCTTTTTCGATCCGAGATGTGTCATCAGGCATGAAAAGGAAAATATTTTTAGGCAGTTTCTGGTTGCTCCTTGCATTCGGCACGCTTCAGGTGATCGCGGATGTCATCAGCTGGCAAGAATATTACACGATCCCCGTGATCCGGCAAAGCGGCATGCTGCTTCGCCTGGCGATGCGGCTTTTCATGTGGCCGGCGATCATATTTGCGGAAGTCCTGATATATTGGCTCATCCGGCGTCGCAATCGGTATCACGCGCTGTCCTGGGCTCATGCGGGTATACTGATTGCCGCCTTCCTGATCCTGGCATTTGCATCGGCCTTCCTGATTCCCCATCGCGGCATCCGGGACACGGAATCAAGGATCGACGACCGGATCTACAGGCAAGAGCTGCAGTACTTTTTCTGGGCAATGGTGGCCATTGCTCATATTGCCTTTTTGGCAGTGCTGGCGAATTGCGCGCGAAAAGATGAGCCCGTGACCAGCCCGGCCGGGACGGAAAATCTCTTAGACGATATCGAGATATGAAATTACCTGTCGCTTTCATCAAGTCTTTGGATGGCCTTCCCGGGTTTGACCGGGATAGCTTCGAGGCCGTGCATGCCGTGGGCGATCCGGTGACCTCTATCCGGTTGAATCCCGGAAAACTGTCTGCGGCCGCCGGAAACGGGATGATAGCTGAGTTGTCGGCGGAGGCCCTTGCCGGGTTTGTGTGGGACGGAAGGAACGGGCGGGCGACGGGGGGATCGACAGGACCTGGCGAAGGGGCGGGTATGGCCCGGTTTCCCGAAAGATCAGCGGGGCCCGGCGAAGGAACGGAGCGCGTACCCTGGTCGTCGTTTGGATATTATTTGCCGCGGCGACCGTCCTTTACGGCAGACCCAAGGTTCCATGCAGGTGTATTTTATGTACAGGAGGCCTCCGGCATGTTCCTCGAGCAGGCGCTTCGACAGACCACTGACGCCGGCCGGCCTTTGAAAGTGCTGGATCTTTGCGCGGCGCCGGGCGGGAAATCGACGCTTTTGCAGTCGCTGTTGCCGGCGGACAGCCTCTTAGTCAGCAACGAAGTGATCCGGAACCGGGTGCATATCCTGGAAGAAAATATCATCAAATGGGGAGCCATCAATACGGTGGTCACGAGCAGCGACCCACATGATTTCGGCAGACTGGAGAATTACTTCGATGTCATTGTGGTGGATGCGCCTTGCAGCGGCAGCGGTTTGTTCCGGCGGCAGCCGGACGCGGCAGGAGAATGGAGCCCGGATGCGGTTAGGCTATGCAGCCAGCGGCAGCGGCGGATCCTGGCCGATTGCTGGCCTGCTTTGCGGCAGGACGGTGTACTGATCTACTCGACCTGCTCCTATTCGAGGGAAGAAGATGAAGACATCGTCGGCTGGATCATGTGCGAGTTGGGCGCGGAAAACTTGCCATTGAAGGTCCCGCGTGAATGGCAGATCGTAGAGACCGCGGGAACCTCCGGCGAACATGGTTACAGGTTTTATCCCGACAGGCTTCGCGGTGAGGGGTTTTATCTTTCCTGCCTGCGTAAACTAGGCGGCGGATCGTATGTCCATGGCCGAAAGAAAGGGGGGATCGCACGCGTTGGGAAAAAAGACGAATCGGCGATCGGCGGCTGGATCAGGAAGGATGCCGAGCTTGCATTTTTCAGTCATGGTGAATTTGTACATGCGATCCCGCCGGCAGTTTTTTCGGATCTGCCGGCGTTGCGGTCAGCCTGCCGCCTGATCAGAGCCGGTGTGCCGTTGGGTAAGCTTTCGGAAAGGGAATTGATCCCGGCGCACGATCTGGCACTAAGCGTGATTGCGGCCAGCGAATTGCCGGCGGTAGACCTCTCGCACGAAGAAGCGTTGTGCTACCTCCGCAAAGACGAGTTGTCGCCCGGGTCGTTGCAGCGGGGGTGGATGCTGGTACGATACGGTGGCTTCAACCTCGGATGGATCAAGGCGCTGGCCGGCCGGATCAATAATTATTACCCGAAAGAATGGCGAATCCTCCGGCGGGAACCATGAAGAGATGCTATCTTTGCGGGGGTGATTAAAACTTCTTCTATGCGAACGCCGATGATCGTACTTTTTCTCTTCTCTTTTGCCGGTCTCCATGCGCAATCCGATGAACTGGTCGTCCAGGGAAAAACGGGAAATCTTCACCTGGATCACCCGGTAGCCGCGAAGGAAAATTGGTATAGCGTGGGCCGGTTATACAATGTCGATCCGAAGGCGTTGGCGAAGTACAACCACCTGACCTTCGCGCATCCGCTCGGGATCGGCGAGGAACTCAAGATCCCGCTGACGGCGGAAAATTTTTCGCAGGACGGGAAGAAACCGGCCAACGAGACCCTGGTGCCGGTCTATCATATCGTGCTGGAGAAGGAGTGGCTGTATCGGATCAGCGTGAACCATAATAAAGTGCCTATACCAGTGCTCGAAAAATGGAACCATGTAACAGGTGACCAGGTTCATGCAGGGGTGCACCTGATCGTAGGTTATTTGAAAGTAAAAACGGCCTTGTCGGCGCTGGCGAAACAAGCGCCGGCCCGGATTGCCAGGGCGGTGATGGAGCCCCCGGCGGTTAGGGAAAGTAAGGAGGCGGCGGTTGCGGCCGGGAATAAAAGGGAGGAGCCGGTCGCGGGAACTGACAAAAAGGAAGAGCCGGTTGCGGGCGGCGAAAAAAAGCAGGACGCGGCTGCCGCCGGCGAAAGGAAGACGGAAGAGCAAACCTTTAACGGCGACCGGGGTGCGAGCAGCCTGACGGACAGGCAGGCGGACTCCGGTTCGATGCTGTACCGGCCCAAGCCCCATCAACCTGCGCCGCCGGTGCAGGCTGTACAAGCCGGCAGTCTGGCGGCTCCGGCGCCCCATTTTGGCGGTGGGAAGTTCAGGGATGACTTTAGCGATGGAGGGCATACCGTGCGCGGCGCGGCCGGAATATTCAAGAGCACAAGCGGCTGGCAGGATGGAAAATACTATGCCTTGATCAATGATATTCCGGTGGGTACGATCATAAAGATCACCGACCAATCGACTGGCAAGGTCGTATATGCCAAGGTGCTGGGACAGATGCCCGAAATGAAGGAAAGCGTGGGCCTCACGATCCGGCTCAGCAATGCGGCGGCGGCCGAGTTGGGGGAAAGCGATGCGGGAAAGTTTGGTGTCGGGGTAAGTTATTAAGAGATCAACCGCTTTGCGGGCGCGGTTTATACCCGCGAAGAAAATCCGCGATCTTCATTCTTTTTTTCCCTTCCAGTTGGACGTCAGTGACGCGGATATAACCATCGGCGGTGGCAAAGCGCAGGTAGGTGCGGTTGTCGGTATCGGCATAGCCGGGAGGGTGAGACGGGGAAGCCGCCCCGGCATCCGTGGCAAAATGCTCTTTTTCGGCGCGGAAAATCTTCAGGATCTTGGCTTCGAGCGTGGTGAAAGCCGCGGGGAATGGTGACAGGCCGCGGATAAGGTCATAGATCGAGTCGGTGGAGCGCGTCCAGTCGATGCGGCAGGTTTCGTTAAAGAGTTTGGGGGCGTGACGCAGCCCGGCGACAACTGTTTGTGGCTTTTCCCGCAGGGTGCCCGCAGCCAGACCATCGATGGTGCGGACAAGCAGGCGGGCGCCGATGTCTTTCATCCGGTCATGGACCTCACCCGCTGTTTCGGCGGGGCCGATCGGAAATGATTCCTGCAGAAGGATATCTCCGGTATCGATTTCCTGTTGAAGCCGGAAGGTCGTGACCCCGGTTTCGGTTTCACCATTGATCACCGCCCAATTGATCGGCGCGGCGCCGCGGTATTGGGGCAGCAGGGAGCCATGAAGGTTGACGGTTCCCATGGGCGGCATATTCCACACTGATTCAGGCAACATCCGGAAGGCAACCACGACCTGGAGGTCGGCGGCAAGGGAGCGCAGTTCGTCGAGAAAAGCGGCATTTTTCAACTTTTCGGGTTGAAGGACCGGAAGACCCTTTTCCCGCGCGTATTTCTTTACGGCGCTTTCGGTCAGCTGCATTCCCCGCCCCGCCGGCTTGTCGGGGGCAGTGATAACGGCAATGACGGGATAGCCGGCACGGAGGATGGCATCCAGGGAAGCGACTGCGAATTCAGGCGTGCCCATGAAAATAATACGCGGCCTAGTCGGCATAGAGTAGATATTTTTTTCGGATCTTTTTAAAATTACCAAGTGCAGGCTCCCAGCTTTTCCGGATCTCTTCTTCAGACAACCCTTCGCGGATCTGTTGCGCGAGGATCGCCGTTCCCGCGAGCCGGTCAAACCCGCTGCCGTTTCCATTAAAAAAATGTGCCTTGTCGGGGAATAGGGACCATGCCTTCAGGAGCCATTTGAGGGTAAACCGGTTTGCGGTTTCTTTTGCGAAATTGACAGCGCTCAGGTCGAAGCCGTTGCAAAGTTGCCCCAATAGCGGCGGTTTGCTGGCCCCGGGTGTACTTTCCGGGGTGAAGGAATAGCTCCCTGCCGGGAAAAGCGGACTCCCAAATTGCTGGAAGGGTTTATTGGTTCCCCGGCCGAGACTGATCGGAGTACCCTCGAAGAGGCACAGTGACGGGTAAAGATAAACCGCCTGCATGTCCGGCAGATTGGGAGACGGCTTTACCGGGAGCTTGTACTTGCTCCGGTGGGTATAGTTCCGGCAGGGAATGACGATGAGCCGGAAATCATTCAGGCGAACGCTGACTGGCCGTTTGTGCAGGGCACGCATGAGGGAATCGATCCGGTCGGCATTCTGGTTAATATCATGGATGGTGTTCAACTGGCCCATGATGGCGGGATCCAGCCATTGTTCGCCGATCAGCATGCGGGCATACTCGCCGATGGTCATTCCATATACCACGGGGACGGGCTGCATACCGACAAAGGACCTGAATTTTGTATCCAGCACCGGTCCATCCACATAAAAGCCGTTTGGGTCCGGTCGGTCGAGGATCACGAGCGGCCGGTTATTCTGGACTGCGGCTTCCAGGAAGCGCTGCATCGATGCGATATAAGTGTAGAAACGGACGCCGACATCCTGGATATCATACAGGAGGACATCTATTCCTGCCAGGTCTTCGGTCGTCGGTTTTGTCTTTGCACCATAAAGGGAAACGACCGGGATACCGGTTGCGGGATCGGTGACATCGCCGACGCTCGCGCCAGCGTCCGCATCGCCGCGAAAGCCATGTTCGGGGGAAAAGATCTTTTTGATATGGATGCCCCTTTTCAGCAAAGTGTCGACGAGGTGGCGGCCGCCGACCACCGAAGTCTGATTGGCGAACAGGGCTACGGACTGCCCTTCCAGCAGCGGAAGATACTGTTCCAACTGGTCGGCGCCGGTCAGGATGGTGGATTGCCTGTTAGCGGCTGGCGCAGGCTTTGCAATCGATACGGTGTTCGCAGCCGTGTGGGAAGGCAAATGGGAAAATGTGCTGCCGGATGCGAACTGTTGGGCATTGGATTCCCCCATGAACAGGAGCATCATGAGGGAGAAAAAAGCAGTTCGCATGGTTAGTTTTTTAAAGATAGAGGTCGTCGAATCAGCCACTAATTTAATTATTTAATCCTACCTTGCATCATTGCCCGATTTCGGGATCAAACATAAACAATTGCAGACATGGAACAAGAAGTACAAACCGGCGATACCGTAAAGGTCCACTATCTGGGTCGTTTGATTGACGGAACTACATTCGATTCGTCGCAGGGGCGGCCGCCGCTGGAATTCCAGGTGGGCAGCGGAATGGTGATCAAAGGATTCGACGATGGCGTTCGCGGCATGAGCGTCGGCCAGAAGAAGACGATCGAAATTTCTGCCGAATTTGCATATGGTCCCCGGGACCCCGAAGCGATCATAGAATTCCCCATCGATCAATTTCCACCGCAAATGAAACCCGAAGCAGGGATGCAATTGGTGATGACCGACAATTCCGGAAATCAGATCCCCGTAACCGTCGTCGATGTCAAGCCTGAAAGTGTCGTGCTGGATGCCAATCATCAACTAGCCGGTCAGGACCTGATTTTCGACCTGGAACTGGTGGAGATCAAAGGCGCGTCCAGGATTATTATGCCTTAGATGAACCTGAGGACGAAGGGGGCGAGACGGCTGGTATGGAGGTGGCGCCGCTGACCGCTGCGACGCCGGAAGCAGGGGGTGTGACACGGCTGTATTTCCTTTCCCAGGCCCAGTACATTACGAACAGAGCCGTCAGCAACAACAATGTCATCAGTATCGAGCCCTCGAGGCCATAGTCGCCGCCGGTGATAAACAGATCCCCGTTGGGTTCCGCCTGCAATAACGAAGGAAAGGTTGTCCCGCTGACCTTGAATCCCATAATGGGACCCTCGAAAAAATTCCACCCGAGATGCAGCAGGAAAGAAAACCAAAGGTTTTTGGTGAACAGGTAGTTGGTGCCGAGCAACATACCCGCGAGGAAGAGGTTGGCGAAGGCCAGCGTGTGAATGCCGGGGGTTACCGCGTGATACAGCGCGAACAGGAATGACGAGATTGCAAGCGCGATCCATTTGTTGGGCAACGCTTCCATCAGGTTACCAAGAAGATAGCCGCGAAAGACCAGTTCCTCGCTAAACGAGATCAGGATCATCCAGCCGAGCGAAATAAAAAGCGCCGTTGGTTGCCAAACGATATCCACCCATTGCAGGTGTCCGCTGAGCAGGATCGCGCTGGCGGCAAGGCCGAGGATCGCCGGCCCGAGGAAAAGACCGGTCAGCGCCTCGGAAGCAAAACCATCGAGGTCCCATCCGAGACCCGTCCAACCGCGACGTTCGATCACCAGGCGAAAAATGGCGACTGTCAGAACGGAGACGATAAATTCCAGCAACAACATCAGCCAGAGATAGTTGCCGGCCATCAGTTTGGACAATGTCCCGAACGCGTCATGCTCAAGATCGGCGATTGGCGTCCCGGTCAGGTACAGGATCGCAGGAACCCCAAGGAGCAAAGCGATGATGCAAAACGCGATGCCAAAGAGAACAATCCGCAACCAGGGCCTGGCGATCATGGGAGATTTTGTAATCGGATCGGGCATAGTCTTTATATTCGCGAGGTAAAAAGGGGGAATTCAAATATACGAACATGTTCGATAATTATGCTTTTACCGTCGCGGAAAGATTCCTTCGATATGTGCGGATCGACACGCAGAGCGACCCGGCCTCTTCGACGCAACCGTCGACCGAAAAACAAAAAGACCTCGGCCGGCTGCTGGTCGGAGAATTGATGGCCTGCGGCCTGGCCGATGCCATGATGGATGAGTTCGGGTATGTTTATGCCACGCTGGACGCCAACACGGAAAAAATAGTGCCGGTGATCTGCCTGTGCGCCCATATGGATACCGCCCCGGATTGTTCAGGGGAGGGAGTCAGGCCGATCGTCCATCCGCAGTACGACGGTGGGGAAATCCGCCTTCCGGACGATCCGCAACAGGTCATCAGCCCCGGGGATCATCCCTATCTGGCCAGTCGCAAGGGCGACGATATTATCACGGCATCCGGCACGACGTTGCTGGGTGCTGACGACAAGGCCGGTCTGGCGGTGATCATGGACACGATCCATTTCCTCATTCGACACCCGGAGGTGAAACACGGAAAAGTGCGGGTGGTCTTTACGCCCGACGAGGAGATCGGGCGGGGGGTCAACAGGCTGGATATGGAACGGCTCGGCGCCGATTTCGGCTACACTCTGGATGCGGGTGAGCGGGGCACGATAGAAGATGAAACCTTTTCCGCCGACGCGATGACGGTCACTTTTCATGGTGTAAGTGCACATCCGGGCTATGCCCGGGGCAAATTGGTCAACGCGCTGAAAGTTGCCGCGCAATTTGTCGACTCACTTCCAAAGGATGAATGGTCGCCGGAAACAACCGACGACCGGTATGGATTCGTGCATCCGGTCAGGATGTCGGGGATTGCGGAGAAGGCGGTTGTTGAATTTATTATCCGCGATTTCATCACCTCGCGGCTTCCGGCATATGAGAGCCACCTTCGGGACCTGGCCGATTCGGCATTGTCTGCCTGGCCGGGAGCCAGGATGGAGATTGCGGTCAAGGAGCAGTACCGGAATATGAAGGAGGTGCTCGACGAGCATCCGCAGGTAGCCGAATTCGCCAAAGAGGCGATCCGGCGGGCGGGCCTGACAGTGAAGGAAAGTAGCGCCAGGGGCGGGACGGATGGTTCCAGGTTATCCTTTATGGGGCTGCCTTGCCCGAATCTTTTCACGGGCGAGATGGCTTTCCACGGCAAACACGAATATGTCAGCGTCCAGGATATGCAGCGATCGGTTGAAACCTGCGTCCATCTGCTCAAAGTGTGGGAAGAACGGTCCTGAGCTCCGTTTTCCGACAGATATTCTGAATGATCATTGCTGCGTGGACGCGTGAATTCTCTATGAACCAGACATGGGTATTCATCCCGCCGCAGACAACGCCGGCGAGGTACAGCCCCGGCACATTGGTTTCCATCGTTTCCGGGTTGTACTGGGGTTGCAGCCGGTCATCGTCGGACAGGACAATCCCGGTATTCCTCAGAAAGTCAAAATTCGGCTGATAGCCGGTCAGGGCGATGACGAAGTCATTGGGTATGGTCACTGTACCTTCGGGTGTGCGGATATCCACCTTGGCGGGACGGACCGCCGAAAGCGTTGACCTTGTATAAGCCTTGATGCTCCCTTCTCTGATGCGATTCTCAATGTCCGGCTTTACCCAATATTTGACCCGGGGGCCAATGCCCTCACCGCGGATCACCATCGTGACCTCGGCCCCCTTCCTCCACGTCTCGAGGGCGGCATCCACGGCGGAATTGCTGGCGCCGACGACCACCACTTTTTGCATGGCGTAGAAATGCGGTTCCTTGTAGTAGTGCGTCACTTTGGGCAGGTCTTCGCCCGGAATATTCATCAACACCGGGATGTCGTAGAAACCGGTAGCCAGGATCACGTTGGCCGTCTGGTAGGTCTGGCGGGAGCTGAATACTTCAAAACCATCTTCGCGCGGGCGGATCTCGCGGACGATTTCCTGTAGCCGGATGTTCAGCTGGTTGGAGACGGCGACGCGCCGGTAATATTCCAGCGCCTCCGCACGATTTGGCTTCACGTTGTTGCTGACAAAGGGTACCCCGCCAATCTCGATCCGTTCCGACGTCGAAAAAAATGTCATGTTCGCGGGATAGTTATAGAGCGAGTTCACGAGACAACCCTTCTCCAGCACGAGATAGCTGAGGCCGGCCTTCCGGGCTTCCAGCGCACAGGCGATACCGATGGGACCGCCCCCGGTGATGATCAGGTCGTATTGCATGCTGCTGCTGTTTTGCACGGCAAAGTTACCATAATGAGGGCACACATAAAAGGCGTACATTCACTCCGAAAAATCATAATATGGAATTCAACAATATCGTATTAATCGTCGCCCTGGTGATCGTGGCAGGGATCCTTTTCAGCTGCTGGGTTACGGTGAACCAGGGATATATCGATGTCGTGACCATGTTTGGGAAATACCGGCGGGTGCTGCACCCCGGCCTCAATTTCAAGCTGCCTTTCCTGGAACAGGTGTACAAACGCATTTCGGTACAAAACAGGTCCGTGGAACTGGAATTCCAGGCCGTTACCGCAGACCAGGCGAACGTATATTTCAAGAGTATGCTCCTCTATGCGGTGCAAAACGAAGAAGAGGAAACGATCAAGAGGGTGGCCTTCAAGTTCATCAGCGACCGGGATCTGATGCAGGCCTTGACACGGACGATCGAGGGCAGCATCCGGTCCTTTGTCGCCACCAAGCGCCAGGCGGAGATACTGGGGCTGAGAAGGGAGATCGTGGAGTTTGTCAAGAACCAAATCGACCATTCGCTGGAGGAATGGGGTTATCACCTGATGGATCTGCAGATCAACGATATCACATTCGACAAGGCCATCATCGAATCCATGAGCAAAGTGGTAGCCAGCAACAACCTGAAAGCCGCCGCGGAAAACGAAGGACAGGCGCTGCTGATCACCAAGACGAAGGCCGCGGAAGCGGAAGGGAACGCGATCAAGATCTCAGCCGAAGCGGAAAAGGAGGCGGCAAGGCTCCGGGGTCAGGGGGTGGCGCTTTTCCGCCAGGAAGTGGCGCACGGAATGAGTGAGGCGGCCGAGGAGATGAAAAAGGCCAATCTCGACACGAATGTGATCCTGTTCAGCATGTGGACCGAGGCTGTCAAGAACTTTGCCGAGGCAGGTAAAGGCAATGTCATCTTTTTGGACGGCAGCAGCCAGGGGATGGAGAATACTATGCGCCAGATCCAGTCGCTGATGGTGCGCCCTGTAGGCACGGCGGGGCATTGAGGGGACGCTGCCTGATGAACTTTAGCATTTTGTTAAAAAATAGGATGGGACGGGGAACGTTATAGACCTAAATCTTTATTTTTACACAAAACCGGATATAGGAATGCATCTATTTCTTCTGCAGGTCATTGCAGATTCAGCACAGATTAAAGATAGCCTGATCAGGGCTGCGCAGCTGGCGGCACAGCAAAAAGAAAGTCTCATTGATATCCTCGTTAAAGGCGGTCCGCTGATGATCCCGCTGGCGATTCTGCTTGTGATCGCCATATTTGTCTTCTTCGAGCGGTATATTGCCATATCGCGGGCGTCCAAACTAGAGGACAATTTTATGAACATCATCCGGGACAATATTACTACCGGAAATGTCGCCGCGGCCCGGAACCTGGCGAAGAATACACCTACCGCCGTCGCCCGGATCATCGACAAAGGCATTCAGCGGGTCGGGAAGCCGATCGTGGATATCGAACGGAGCATGGAGAATATCGGCAAGCTGGAGCTGTATAAAATGGAAAAGAACCTCGCTATCCTTTCGGCGATCGCCTATCTCGGGCCTTTATTCGGGTTTCTGGGAACGATCTTTGGAATGTTCGAGCTCTTTTATGCGATCGCCAGCACCGGGGAATACAGCATCTCGAATATTGCGGCGGGTATTTATGTAAAGATGATCTCTTCGGCCGCCGGTCTAATCATCGGGATCGTCGCTTATGTGGGATACCGGTTCCTGAATTCGCAGATCGATAAGACCACTAACAAGATGGAGGCGGCGAGTGCCGATTTTGTCGATATCCTGCTGGAGGAGGCAAGATAAAATGAATCTAAGAAAAAGACATCGGGGAGACGAGACGGAGGTCCATACAGGGCCGTTGAACGATATTTTGTTCATCCTTCTGCTCTTCTTCCTGATCGTGAGCACGCTGGCAAACCCGAACGTGGTAAAGCTGACGCAGCCGAAATCGAAAAGCGACACGAAATCGAAGCAAACCGTGGTCGTTTCGATTGATGCCAACAAGCAATTCTATGTGGGAACAACAAGGGTATCGCTGGACCAGTTGAAGGCGCAGCTACAGCCCTTCCTGGCAAAGGAAACAGAGCAACCCTCGATCGTCATCAATGCCGACAAGTCGGTGCCGGTGGACGATGTGGTAGCGGTGATGCGGGTGGCAAGGGAATTGGGCGCGAGGACGGTGCTCGCGGTGGACAAGAATGGCGTAAAGTAGCCGCCCGGAACCGCGATCAAGTGCCACCCGGTTGCAATCATTTCATATTAGACATTTGTAAAATTTGCTAGTTTCGCGCATCCGTTGGCGAGCCTGAGCGGCGCTGCCCGACGGCAAAGAACGGCTATGCGAAAGAAACCGGGTTTTACCGTTGCGGTCATTTTAGGGGTGGGGACAGCTCATGCCCAAACAGGCGATTCGGCCAGACAAAGTGCCTGGAGCAACCATTTTCAATTAACGGTCATCAACCAGATCCACTCGGGATTCGAAGCCGCCTACACCGGATCCAACAGCCTCGCGGATTCTGTGGAACCGGCAGCCACCAGCGTGACCACCACCTTGTTCCTGGGCCGAAAATTGTGGAAGAATGCAGCCGTGTATGCGAACCCGGAGGTGTCGGGCGGCCGGGGTCTCAGTTACTCCGTCGGAGTGGCAGGTGCGTTGAACGGAGAGACCTACCGGATTGGCAACCCCGAGCCGGTGCTGTCCCTGTCCAGGGCTTATTTTCAGCAAAGCTTTCCGCTGGGCCGCACGAGCTATGACTCCATGGCGGATGTGGTGAACCAGGTGGCCGACCTGCTTCCCAGCCACAGGATCACGATTACTGCGGGAAAATTCTCGATGTCAGATTTCTTCGACAGGAACATATTCAGCCACGATCCGAGATCGCAGTTCCTGAACTGGTCGCTGATGAGCAACGGCGCATGGGATTACCCCGCCGATGTAAAGGGATATACTTCGGGTCTTGTCGTGGAATGGAATACGCCTGAATGGGCGATCCGGGTCTCGAGTGTCGCCGTTCCGGTCGTGGCCAACCATCCGAAAATGGAATACGTGTTCGGTAAGGCGCATTCTGAAACAGCCGAATTCGAACGCCGCCTCAGGATCGGCGTTCGCCAGGGGACAGTCCGCCTGCTGTTCAGTTACACCGCGGACCGGGCCCCCTCCTATAAAGCAGGTTTGCAGGCGCTGGAGATGGGAAACAACCAATTGCTGGCCGTCATTGCGGGAGATGCCGAAGGGACAGGTTACGGGGGACATAAGACGGGAATCGGCCTGAACATTGAACAGGAACTAACGGCAAGGATCGGGCTGTTCGCGCGTGGCGGATGGAACGATGGGAAAGATGCCACCTGGGCTTTTACAGAGATCGACCAGACCGTGAGCGCCGGCTTGTCCTTCAAAGGAGGCCCCTGGAAACGGCCGGACGATATTTTCGCGATCGCAGGCGTTGTCAACGGTATCTCAGCGGACCATCGCGCATTTTTGAAGGCAGGCGGGTCCGGCTTTATTATCGGGGACGGTAGCTTGAATTACAGGCCCGAGTCCATCGTGGAGGCTTATTACAATGGCAGGCTGTATGAGCACGTCTATCTGACATTGGACTACCAAATGGTGACCAACCCTGGTTACAACAGGGCACGCCATGGGCCGGTGCACGTCCTGGCAATCCGCGGTCACATCGAGTTCTGAGGTCCCGGAGGCGACTTTGCGCCGACCATCCGCTCCTTCCCCTGCATGTCTTTCCGTATGACGATCTCCCCAAGACCGGCTGCCGTGAAAAGACCGGCCACGTCGGCAGCCAGGTCTTCGTGCGTCTCTACGAAAACCGCGCCGTTGGGCAATAGCCTTTCGCGGGCAAAGACACCCAGCGCCCGATAGAAGACGAGCGGGTCTGCATCGGGCACGAACAAGGCCAGGGAGGGCTCGGCTTCCGCAACATGGCGTGGCATGGACGGACGTTCCCGAAGCGGGATATACGGCGGATTGCTGACCAGCCAGCGGATCGGGGGTAGGGAAGACCAGGTGCCGCGGTCAAGGAAATCGATCAGATGGAACGTTACGCCAGCCTGGTGTTCGCCGGCATTGCGGCGGGCGACGTCGAGGGCTGACTCGCTGATGTCGCAGGCATGTATGGGCAGCTGTGGCAGGCGGCGGGCAATGGAAACGGGGATGCAGCCGCTGCCGGTACCAACGTCCAGGAGGGCGTCAGGCAGGACGGATCTAGCTTTGGCAGGGAGAGTGGCGGATGACGCGGACGCGATCGAGGCGACTACCCATTCGACAAGTTCCTCCGTCTCGGGACGCGGAATGAGCACCCGTTCGTTGACATACAACCGGAGGCCCGCGAACCAACTTTCCTGCAACACGTACTGTACCGGCCGGTGAGCCAGCAATTCGTTCCGGCAGACGTCATATTGCTTCAAGGCCGCGTCGGACAGGTTGGTGGCGGCGACAAGGCGGTCGAGCTTTTTGAGGCCGGTCAGGTGCTCCATCACCCAATCCGCGATCGTAGCGGCTTCGCGGGTGTCATAGATCGTTTTCAGGTCGGTGGTCAGCCGCTGCTGTGCCTGTCTCAGGTCCATCCGTAAAAATACTTGAGTTTGCTTACATTTGCGCCTTGCCTTCGTCGGAATCGTATATGACCAGGTGCCTGGAGTTGGCCTTGCTGGGAGCGGGCCATGTAGCTCCGAACCCCATGGTGGGAGCGGTCCTCGTGTACGCAGATCCCGGCACGGGCGAAGAGCGGATCATCGGGGAGGGGTACCACGAGCGGTATGGACAGAAGCACGCCGAATCCAATTGTATCGACTCGGTCGGCGAGGCGGACCGGCAACTGATCTCCGCATCGACGCTCTATGTGTCGCTGGAACCGTGTGCTCATTTCGGCAAACAGCCGCCATGTGCGGACCTGATCATCGACAAGCGAATCCCGCGGGTGGTGACGGGTTGCCGGGACCCGTTCCCGCAGGTGGATGGGAAAGGGATCGAACGGCTGCGGGCGGCCGGGGTAGAAGTGACGGTCGGAGTGCTGGAAGAGGCGTGCAAGACGCTGAATGAACGTTTTTTTACCTTCCACACGCGACACCGGCCCTATATCGTGCTGAAGTGGGCGCAGAGCGCCGACGGGCGCATCGGAGGCCCGGGACGGCGTCAAATCAGCAATGAATATAGCAACAGGCTGGTCCACCGGTGGCGTGCGGAAGAGGCTGCGATCCTGGTAGGGACGCGAACGGCACTGCTGGATGATCCCGAGCTGACAGTGCGGTTGTGGACAGGACCAGATCCGGTAAGGCTTGTGATCGACAAGGAACTTAGGTTGCCGGGCACGCTGCGGATATTCGACGGAAAGGTTCGGACGGTCGTTTTCAATTTGCTGAAGCACGACCGGATTGGTGCGGTGGAATACTACCAGTTGGCGGATGACAGCAGCGTCGTGCAGCAGATCGCCACGGCGCTTACCCAACTCCGGATTCAAAGTGTGTTGGTAGAGGGCGGAGCAAGGCTGCTGCAGACTTTTGCGGACGAAGGGTTTTGGGACGAGGCAAGGGTCATTACCGCCAACGGGCTTACGATACCGGAGGGGCTTGCGGCGCCTGTATTGAAAGGGGCGACGCCGGACAGGACGGAAGAATTGGGTGGCGACACCATCCGGTATTACCACCCGCAGCGAAAATGAAAGAATGACGACAGCAGCATACAGCATGACAAAGCAAGTATACTATACGATCGAAAAGGAAGGAACCGCGGAATTCAAGGACCGGGGAAGCCGTTTCGTCGGCGTGGCGATGCCCTTCAAGTCGCAGGATGAACTAAAGGTCCGGCTGAATGAAATCAGGAAGGCGCACCCGAAAGCCACACACTTTTGTTTCGCATACCGGATCGGCCTGGACGGGAATCAGTTCCGGGTAAGCGATGACGGGGAACCGTCGGGTTCGGCGGGAAGACCCATCCTTGGTCAGATCGATAGCCGGGAACTGGTCAATGTGCTGGTAGTGGTCATACGTTATTTCGGGGGGACCTTGTTGGGGGTGCCGGGCCTGATCAATGCCTACCGGTCGGCCGCAGCTTTGGCGCTCCAGATCACGCCGTTGGTCCAGAGGCCGGTGGAAAGGGAACTCGAGGTCAGGTTCGACTATACCCAGATCGGGGAGCTGATGAACCTGGTCCGGCAGTGCAATTGCCGCGTCGTGCGGCAGGAATTGCAGCTTTTTTGTAAAATGACGCTGGCTGTACCGCTAAGCCGGATCGCGGAAGTAGAGTATAAACTCCAGGAAATGAGGAACATAGAAATTTCTCCCCAAAAACCATAATTTTAGCGGGGCCAGGGCGTTTTTAAGGATTAACCACAAAATTGACCCCTTGAAAAACCCCTTTCTGCCTCTCGTACCGGTCCTCCTGGCCACCTCTGCCATGATGATGCTGGCCTGTAACAAGAATGGAACAACCAGTGATCCTTCCAACCCCAATCCCAACAACTTTCCGGCCGAGCAAACCGTGACGGCCAGCCTGAAAGGAAGGGTGGTGGATGAGAACGGCGTGCCAATTGCGGGAGCGGCGGTCACCAGCGGCGGCGTTTCGGCTACGACCGATATCAATGGCATCTTTTCCTTCGCCAATATCAGCCTGTCGAGCCGGTTTGGCTTTGTAAAAGCGGTTAAGCAGGGTTATTTTACCGGCTCGCGCAGCGTCATCACGAATGCGGGCGCTTCCAACTATGTCACGATCGAGCTGACGCCAAGGACCGAGACCGGGAATTTTGCTGCCTCGTCGGGAGGTTCGATCACGATCCAGGGCGGCGCCACAGCGTCCTTTGCCGCCTCTTCCTTTGTTACCGCATCAACAGGGCAGGCATATACCGGAATGGTGCATATTTTTTCGACCTATCTCGATCCGACGGATCCTAATCTGTTCAAATACATGCCTGGTGATCTGCGGGGGATAGGCTCCGACGGCAATGAGACCGCGCTTCAGAGTTTTGGCATGCTTGGTGTGGAAATGGAAGACGACAACGGCAACAAACTGCAATTGGCGGCCGGACAGAACGCCACCCTGACCTGGAATATCCCGGCCTCGCTGCAAGCCGCGGCGCCGGCGTCGATCGCGATGTGGTACTTCAACGATACGACCGGCCGGTGGATCCAGCAGGGAACAGCGGTCAAGCAGGGCGATATCTATTCGGGACAGGTCAGTCATTTTACTTTTTGGAACTGCGATGCGCCGATGGGAACGGTGAATTTCAAAGTACACCTGATCGATCAGTTCGGCAATCCGATGGCCTACCGGTATATCCAGTTTACTGTTCCGGGATACGGGTCGCGCGGCGGATACACGGATTCCTCCGGCTTTGCGCAGGGACCGATACCAAAAGGAGAACACCTGGTGATGGAGGTCATGAGCGATTGCGGCGGAATGATCGGCGGCGCGAATGTCGGGCCGGCAGTAGCGGACGTGGATTTGGGGATCATTACCGTCAATATAGTCCATGGAGAGCTGACCTTAACGGGTACGGTCGCCGATTGCAATAATAATCCGGTCGACAGTGGCTATGTCAATGTCCTGGTGGACGGGCTGGATTATCGGGCGCTTGTCACTAATGGATCCTTCACGTTGCCGATCAATCGCTGTTATATATCGGACGCGCCGGTACAAGTGCTGGCGATAGACCTGACGACGGCGCAGGCGAGCGCAGTTGCGACGCTGGCAGCAGATACGGGTATCGTGAATGCCGGGAATTTTTCGGCTTGCAGCGTGGTGCCGCCAGCAAATCAGTTCATCAACTTTACGCTCGGCGGAACCGCTTACGCCCTGGCTGCACCGGCCGACAATATCACCGAAAATACCCAATACGGATACACCCGGATCACCGGGTCAAACCCGACGACCAATATGCAAATGATTGCAGGAGGGATATCGGGCGCCGGAACCTATTCTGGTGGTATAGATTCGGCTTATCTGTCCATCGGCAACACCTATTATTATGGGCCGATGACCTACAATATCAACTCCTATGGCCCGATCGGGTCTTTCACACAGGGAAGTTTCACCGCCACCATGACCAATGGGGCGGATGGCACTACCCAGCAGATGACCGGTTCATTGGATGTAATCCGTGCGAACTAACGGGTGAAGCGGCCGCTTACGGCCAAATCCTTGCTGCCCGCTGTGTAGCGGTAAAATCCTTCGCCGGTCTTGACACCGAGGAAACCCGCCGTGACCATATTGGCCAACAGGGGGCAGGGCGCGTATTTTGGATTTCCGAAGCCTTCGTAAAGTACCTCCAGGATCGAATGGCATACGTCCAAGCCAATAAAATCAGCCAATTGCAGCGGGCCCATCGGATGGGCCATGCCCAGCTTCATGACGGTGTCGATCTCCTGCACACCGGCCACCCCCTCATAAAGGCTGCAGATCGCTTCATTGATCATTGGCATCAGGATGCGGTTGGCAACAAAACCCGGATAATCGTTGACGACGCAGGGCGTCTTATCGAGCCGCCCCGCCAGTGCGATCATCCGGCGCGTGACTTCCTCGTCCGTCGCATAGCCGTTGATGATCTCTATGAGCCGCATTACGGGCACGGGATTCATAAAATGGAGCCCGATGACCAGGCCGGGCCGCCGGGTCGCGGCTGCAATCCGCGTGATAGAGATGGATGAGGTGTTCGAGGCGAGAATACAGCCAACCGGCGCCGCTTCGTCCAATTGACGGAAAATCGAAAGTTTCAGGTCCGTGTTCTCGGTGGCGGCTTCCACCACGAGGTCGGCCTGTGCAACGCCTTCGGAAACGCTCGTGAAGGTGGTGATCGCGCCGAGAGCCTGTGTCTTTGCCGCTTCCGTCAGCGTTCCTTTGGAGATCTGACGGTCGAAGTTGCCGGCGATGGTCCTGAGCGCTTTTTCAAGTTGCGGCGGCTGGGTATCGATCAATCGGACCCGGAATCCTTTTTGCGCAAACACGTGTGCGATCCCGTTGCCCATGGTGCCCGCGCCGATCACGGAAATATTTTGCATATGGCAGGTTGGTTATTGGCTGGTGCTGGTGTTGTTCCGGAAGTCACCCCGTTTCCATGCCTGGATGAAGTCAGCCCAGGCGAGAGGATTGAGGATGTTTTGCGGCGGCGCCTGTCCCTGGTAGTAATATCGTTGGGCGCTTTGACGAAGGTAGGTGCTCACCGCCTCGCCGGCGTTGGCCGGTACTCCGCGTGCGAGGATCGCCCGTT
>DATNBP010000188.1:0-37791 GCA_035572015.1 Puia sp.
GCATTCATAGAGAGGTCCAGGTGAGCGTCGATGGTGAACATACCGGCAAATATACAAACGCCCTGCCGAAAGCCGCCGGTGCCTTATATTTGTCACCTCAACCTCCATCGCCATGAGAATCACGATGATGCTCCTGTCTTCGCTGCTCCTGTCCGCGCCTTCCGCCTTTGCCCAGCTGGGCGTTTCGCACCTGCTGACCGAAAACAAGCCGGACCCCATTGGTCTGGATAGCCGGCAGCCACGCTTCAGTTGGCAGCTGACCGTCCCTCCTTCGGACCGAAATGTCCTGCAGACGGCCTATGAACTGCGCGTCGGCACACACCCCAATGGCAAAGATCCGGTCTGGAGATCGGGCAGGATCGCTTCCGAACAGTCCACACAGGTCATTTACGGCGGCCCCGCGCTCCGACCGGAAGAAAAATATTTCTGGCAGGTGAAGGTCTGGGATAACAAGGGACGCAACTCCGGCTGGAGCCCAACGGCATTCTGGCAAATGGGTCCGATGACGCCCGCCGACTGGAAGGCTGTCTGGATCGAGCCGGCAGTCCCGGATTCAGCCGCATGCCCTATCCTCCGCACGGCCTTTACCGCAAAGGGCTCCATCGCTTCCGCCACCGTCTATATCACCGCCCATGGGCTATACGAAGCGCAGCTGAACGGCCACACCATCGGCGATGCGGTATTTACGCCCGGGTGGACCTCATACAACCACCGGCTGCAATACCAGGCCTATGATGTCACGGGTTTGCTCAAACAAGGAAAAAATGCCATTGGCGCCCTGCTGGGCAACGGCTGGTACCGGGGTTATATCGGCTTCAACTGGCAGCACAATGTATACGGCGACAAACGCGGGCTGCTGTTGCAGCTGGTCATCAACTATAAGAATGGGCAAACGGATATCATCGCCACCGGTCCCGGCTGGAGGTCGAATACGGGAGAAGTGCTGCAATCCGAGATCTATGACGGCGAGACCATCGATCACCGCCTGGAAAAAAAGGACTGGTCGCTTCCCGGCTATGACGATTCGGGCTGGTATGCCACGAACACCGCCACCTACCCCATGAACAATCTCGTGGCGACAGAAAATGAGCCGGTAAAAAGACACGAAACCTTCCACGCCGTGCGGCTGCTGACGACGCCCGAAGGCGAGCATGTCATCGATTTCGGCCAAAACCTCACCGGCTGGGTGATCGTCAAAATAAAAGGCAGCGCCGGCGACAGTATCCGCCTCTCGCATGCCGAGGTGCTCGACAAATACGGTAATTTCTATACGCAAAACCTGCGCGCCGCAAAGGCACAGGACCTGTTCATTCTCCGCGGAGGCGGCGAGGAGGTATTCGAACCGCATTTTACGTTCCATGGTTTCCGTTATATCCGCATCGAAGGATGGAACGGCCGAATCGATCCGGACGATTTCACCGCGGTCGCACTCTATTCGGACATGCCGAAAACAGGCGAGTTCTCCTGTTCGAATGCCATGATCAACCAGCTGCAGCATAATATCCAGTGGGGACAACAGGGGAATTTTCTAGATATCCCCACCGATTGCCCGCAGCGCGATGAAAGACTGGGGTGGACCGGCGATGCGCAGGTCTTTTCCAGAACGGCTGCGTTTAACCGCGGTACAGAGAATTTCTTTTCCAAATGGCTGAAAGACCTGGCGGCAGACCAGTTTGCCAATGGCGCAGTCCCCTTCGTCATCCCGAATGTAACGGGTAAGGGCACCAGTGCCGGCTGGGCCGATGTGGCTACCATCATTCCCTGGAATGTGTACCTCGTCTATGGCGATACGGAGGTCCTGGCGACACAATACCCGAGCATGAAAGCCTGGGTGGACTATATCCGCAGCCAGGCCAGGGACAACCTCTGGAATACCGGTTCTCACTTTGGGGACTGGCTCTTCTACAGACCCTTCGACGACAACGACGGCCGCTCCGCGGTCACCGACAAATACCTGATCGCGCAATGTTTTTATGCGCACTCGACCCAATTACTGATCAATGCTGCCCGCGTACTCGGCAAAATGGAAGACGTCGACACCTACAGCGTGCTGCTCAAGAAGATCAAGGATGCTTTCCTTCGCGAGTACATGACCCCCGCCGGCCGGCTGGTCTCCGGTACGCAAACGGCCTATGTGCTCGCACTGCAGTTCGATATGCTGCCGGAAGGATTGCGCAAACAGGCGGCGGACCGGCTCGTGAAGAATATACAGGATTACAACTATCACCTCACGACCGGGTTTCTCGGCACGCCCTATCTCTGCCACGTGCTCAGCCGCTATGGGCATACACCCGTGGCCTACCGGCTGCTGCTGCAGGACACCTACCCTTCATGGCTCTACCCCGTAAAGATGGGAGCAACCACGATCTGGGAGCGCTGGGACGGCATTCGCCCGGACAGCACCTTCGAGACGCCGGGCATGAACTCCTTCAACCATTATTCCTATGGCGCCATCGGCGACTGGATGTACAGGGTCGTGGCAGGCATAGACACCTATGAGGACGGACCGGGGTACAGGCATAGCCGCATCGCCCCAAATCCCGGGGGAGGCCTCGATTCGGCCGGCGCCGATCTGCTCACCTGTTACGGCATGCTCAGCAGCCACTGGCAGGTCACCCACGATTCGCTGCGAATGGATATAACCGTCCCTGGCAATACAACGGCGACCGTCTATATCCCCGCGCCGGAAGGAGGCCGTATCACCGAAAGCGGCAACCCGCTGCCGGCAGTAAAGGAGGTCACCATCGAGTCGGTCGAAAAAGGCTTCCTCGTAGTTCGGATCGGGTCGGGCAGCTATCATTTCGGCGTAGCCAGTATCCCTTCCGTCAGCATGGCCTCCCACACCCAGCCTGTGACCCCCTCCCATTCCATGTCCCCGTCCCCCACCCATCCTGTAACCCCGTCCAATACTATGTCCCCCAACCACGGCAGCAAAGTCTTAAACTAGATTAATGGCGGGCACAACGTTTGGGTATACCTTTGTAAAAAATTTTGAGCCATGGCTACGAACAAATGGATACTCGATCCTTCCCACTCTGAAGTGGAATTCAAGGTAAAACACATGATGATCTCCAACGTCAGCGGAGAATTCACGAAATTCGACGCCAATGTGGAGACGGAGGGCGAAGACTTCATGACGGCGAGAGTGACCTTTACTGCCGATATCGATTCGATCAGCACGGGTGCGGAGCAGCGCGATGCCCATCTGAAATCACCCGATTTTTTCGATGCGGCAAAATTTCCCCAGCTGAAGTTCGTAGCCACCAGGTATGAAAACGTCGACAATGACGGTTCCTACGAGGTGTATGGCGATCTCACCATCCACGGGGTCACCAAACCCGTTCGGTTCGATTCGGAATTCGGCGGCGTCATCAAAGATCCCTGGGGCAATACCCGCGCCGGCATCACCGTCAGCGGAAAGATCAACCGCAAAGACTTCGGCCTGGCCTGGCATGGCGTAACGGAAACAGGCAGTCTCATCGTAAGCGAAGAGGTTCGCGTCCATGTCGGTTTGGAATTCGTGAAAGGATAAGGCATTCGTGGCCGGGGTTTTGAGCCCCGGCCGTATCTTTACAGCATACAGACTGTATCTTTGCAGCATGCATTATGTCTCCGTCGAAGGTCTGGGTAAATCCTACGGCATCAAGCCGCTGTTCCGCGAAATCAGCTTCCATATCGAAGAAGGAGATAAGATCGCTCTCGTCGCGCGCAACGGCAGCGGCAAATCTACCCTGCTGCGAATACTCTCGGGAAAAGACACCGCCGACGAGGGCACGGTCTGGATACATAAAGATGTCACCGTCGCTTTGTTCGAGCAGGAGCCTTCCTTCATTGAAGACCGGTCCATCCTCGACAATATCTTCCACCACGATCATCCCATAATCAATGCCATCAAGGTCTATGAAGACGCCAGCGAGACGGCTGACGCCGAGCGGCTCACACAGGCCATCGTGAAGATGGACGAGTTGGGCGCATGGGATTTCGATTCACGCGTGAAACAGATCCTGGGTAAATTGAATATACACAGGCTGCACCAAACCGCGGGCACGCTTTCCGGCGGTCAGCGCAAACGCGTGGCGCTGGCAAAAACCCTCATCGACATCGGCTTCGACCACAAACATGTCCTGCTGATCATGGATGAGCCCACCAACCATCTCGATGTAGAAATGGTCGAATGGCTGGAACATTATCTTGATCAGGAGAAGGTGACCCTTCTCCTGGTAACCCACGACCGCTACTTCCTGGACGCCGTCACGAACGAAGTATGGGAAATGGATGACACCTCGCTCCACGTATACAAGGGCGATTACCAAAACTACCTGGAAAAAAAGACGGCCCGGCTGGAAAGCGATACGGCTTCAATAGAGAAGGCGCGCAACACCTATCGAAAAGAGCTGGAATGGATGCGCAAGCAGCCGAAGGCCCGCACGACGAAAAGCAAAAGCCGCCAGGATAATTTCTACGCCGTGGAAGCCCGCGCAAAACAACGCATAGAAGACCAGCAGCTCGAGCTGCAGATGAAGATGAACCGGCTCGGCGGCAAGGTGGTCGAGCTGAAAAAGGTCTATAAAAGCTGGGCAGACAAGGTCATCCTCCGGGGCTTCGACTATACCTTCAAACGCGGCGAGCGCGTAGGCGTCATCGGGAAAAACGGCGTAGGCAAATCCACCTTCATCAATATCCTCCAGGGCCTGGAACCCGCCGACGGCGGAAAGATCAATATCGGCGATACTGTCATCTTCGGCAACTATTCGCAACAGGGCCTGGTGGTAAAGGAAGACATGCGGGTCATCGAATTCGTGAAGGGCATCGCGGAACATTTCCCTCTGGCTGCCGGCGGCTCGCTGAGCGCATCGCAGTTCCTCAATCTCTTCCTTTTCCCGCCCGAACAACAATATACCTATATCTCGAGACTCAGCGGAGGCGAGAAACGGCGCCTGCACCTGCTCTCCATCCTGTTCCGCAACCCGAATTTCCTCGTGCTCGACGAACCCACCAACGACCTCGATCTGCCGACGCTCGGCATCCTGGAAAATTTTCTCAGCGAATACCAGGGCTGCCTTTTGATCGTATCGCATGACCGGTATTTTATGGATAGGCTCGTCGATCACATCCTTGTCCTGGAAGGAGATGGCGCCATCCGGGATTTTCCCGGCAACTATTCGCAATACCGCGATTGGCTGAAAGACCAGGAGACCGCAGAGGCCGACGGCAAAGAACCACTCGTCGCGATGCCCGCCCCCACCCAAACTGCTTCCGCCAGACGCCAGTTGACATATAAGGAAAAACGAGAATTCGAAGAACTGGAACGGGACATCGCACAACTCACCCGGGAAAAAATCGAAGTCACCGAAAAATTGAACAGCGGCGCCATCCCGTTCGACCAATTGCAGCAGCTGTCCATCCGCATCGGCGAGGTCAGCCAACTGCTGGACGATAAAGAGCTACGCTGGCTCGAGCTCAGCGAGCTGGGAATGTAATCGCTTTCCCCTATATTTGGTTCATGAGAAAGATCCTGATCGCAGCATCCCTGTGCCTCGCTTCCGCCGCGCAGGCTCAAAAAATACCGGACGCACGCCCTTACGCCAAAACGATAACCGCCGAAGACCTGAAAAAGCACCTGTACATTGTTGCAAGCGCCGATTTCGAAGGTCGTGAGACCGCGACCGAAGGCCAGCACAAAGTCGCCGACTATATCGAGGATCATTTCAAATCCATGGGTCTTCAGCCCGGCAATGGGGACCATTATAAGCTGCCTTATCCCGTCTACCAGGATTCGCTGGAAAACGCATCGCTTTCGGTGGGTGGCCAGGCTTTCACGCTCAACCAGGATTTCTTCGCCCCGACGGGGTCCAACAATAACCTCACCCTGCTGGGCAGCGAGGTTGTATTTGCCGGCTACGGCAACGATGATTCGACGCGCAACGACTACAAGGACCTGAACGTCCGCGGCCGCATCGTCGTTGTGCTGAATGGCAACCCGCCGGGTACCCCCGCGCCCACGGGCCGCCGCCGCTTTGGCCCTACGAAACAGGATTTCGCGCAACGTAATGGTGCGTCCGCGGTCCTCATCCTGTGGAAAGGCGATCGCGTGCCGCCGCAACTGACGACCTCGAAAGCGAATATGTCGGTCTCCGAATACCGCCGCACCAATTCAGTAAATAATTTTTACATCACGGACAAGGTTGCCCGGGCGATCTTCGGCGATGACTATGGAAGGCTGGAATCCGGCACGCCGCTGTCAAGGGTCTATACCGCCGACATTAAGATGTCGCTCCAAAAAACGACGCATCGGCTCGAAGCCAGCGATGTGCTCGGCTTCCTGCCCGGCACCGACCTGAAAGACCAGATCGTCGTGATCTCCGCGCATATGGACCACCTCGGGATACGCAACGGCGAGATCTATTACGGCGCAGATGACGACGGCTCCGGAACGGTCAGCCTTCTCGAGCTGGCCAGCGCTTTCGCGAAGGCAAGAGACGCCGGCAAAGGTCCCCGCCGCAGCATCCTCTTCCTCGCCAATTCGGGAGAAGAAGAAGGTCTCTGGGGCTCCGCCTTCTATACCGACCATCCGACCTATCCTCTCGACCACACCACGGTCGATCTCAATATCGACATGATCGGCCGCGTCGATCCGCACCGCAATTATGGGGACTCGATGAATTATGTTTATGTCGTCGGCAGCGACAAGTTGTCCACCGATCTGCGGCCGATCAGCGAAGGCACAAACAAGAAATTCACCAAACTGGAGCTGGACTATAAGTTCGATGACCCGAAAGACCCGCAGCGCATCTACTACCGCAGCGACCATTTCAATTTCGCACGCAAAGGCGTTCCCATCATCTTCTATTTCGACGGCATACACGCCGATTATCACCGGCCTACCGATACCCCGGATAAGATAGACTACGGGCTGATGGCGAAAAGGGCGCAGCTGGTCTTCTTTACAGCCTGGGACATGGCCGATCGCAACGATATGCTCAGACGGGACATCGCGCTCCCGGTCACGGCTGCAACCCGGTAATCGCTATTTGGCCCGAAAGGCCTGTAGGGCATTTCCTATTTTGTAATTCGGTAACACCAGCGGAATAGTTTCCCCTGAAAATCGAATGGAGTGGTGGCATTGGTAATATCCTTTATCGACGCCGCCATTATTTTTTCCGTCTCCAGCTGAAACCGGCGGAAATTCGTACTGAAATACAACACACCACCGCCCTTCATCGACCGCAGCGCCTGGTTGATCAGTCCGGCATGATCCCGCTGGATATCCAGGAAATCCTTCATCCGCTTGCTGTTGCTGAACGTTGGCGGATCCATCACTACGAGGTCGTAGGTCTCAGCGGGCGCCTCCTCCAGCCACTGCTTCACATCCGCATGGATGAACCGCGGGGCTGCCCCATCGGCAGGCCGGTTCAACGCCATATTGGCTTCCGCCCACGCCAGGTAGGTCTTCGACAGATCCACCGAGTCCACCCGCACCGCGCCGCCCGCCGCGGCATATACCGAGAAAGATCCGGTATAACAAAACAGGTTCAATACCGTTTTGCCGGCGGCCTCTGCACGGACCATGCCCCGCGTGATCCGGTGATCGAGGAACAACCCGGTATCCAGATAATCCGTGAGATTGATCCGGAAAGAGAGACCGGCTTCATTTACGATAAAGAACTCCTGTTCGCTGGCCAGCTTTTCATACTGATCCTGCCGTCCCGCCTTGCGCCGGCGCTCCCGGAAAAAGATCCTTTCATCGGGCGTCTCCATCACTTCGCTGATGGCAGGGATACAGGACTCGAGCCATGACGCATGTTCCTCCCCGGTCATGCCGTGCCGCCGCTGGTATTCGGCGAGATACAGTTTGTCCTCGTACCGCTCGATGCAGAAAGGGAATTCGGGAAGATCATGGTCATAGATCCGGTAGCAGCTGACACCCTGCCGGCGGGCCAGGCGGCCGATGTGGCGATAGTCCTTCGTCAGGCGGTTGCGGAACATTTGTAACTTGTCTTCACTCATCCCACACCGTTTTTAGTCGTCTCAATCGCCTGAACCCCATTGCCGCCAACAGGCAGATGCCGCCGACTGCCCACCACAGCGGTCGGAAGCCCGCATGTTGCGCGATCTCCGCACCGCCGGCAGGCCCGATCACCTGCGCTGTAGACCAGGCGATCGTATATAGCCCCGCATATTGTCCCCTGTTGTCGGGCTTCGTTCGCGAGATCCAGAAGGAGTTCATGAACGGCATGGCGGATATCTCACCGGCCGTCATGAGGATCATACAAAAATAAGCGGTAAAGACCGAGAGGGGAAGAATATTCAGCAGGAAATAGGCCAGTGCGACGAAACACGAGCCGAAAAAAATATAGACCAGGTTTTCGCGGCGGCCTTCCATTTTGAAGACCAGTACCATTTCAAAACAGGCGATCAGCAATCCGTTGGTGGTCATCAGCAGCCCGATCATGTATTCAGGCATGTGCAATATGTTCTTATAATAGACAGGCAATACGGAGAAAATTTGAAAAAAGCAGGAGGCGAAGAGAATGGTGGCGCCTATGAAAAGGAGATACACCTTATCCTGGTACGGTGAAGTGACCGGTGCCTTTCTTTCCACCGGTCTGGCGATCCGGGTCACGGAAGGGTCCAGGAAATACCGCAGCAACAGGGCGGCTGCCAGATTGGTGCCGCCATCCACCCAGAACAGCAGCTTGAAATTAATGGAGGCCAGGATACCGCCGATGGCGCCTCCCACGGCCCAACCGAGATTGATCGCGAGACGGTTAAGGGAATAGGACCGCGTTCTGTTCTCTTCTTTGCTGTAGGCGGCAATAGCCGTGGAATTGGCGGGCCGGAAAGCATCGTTCACCACGTTCAGCAAAAAGGCGCAGCCACAGATAAGCGGATAGCTTTTCACCTGTCCCAACACCATAAGCATCAGCCCTCCGCCGGCCAGCGTTACTCTCTGCACGCGGTGGAACCCAATCTTATCGGTAAGACGCCCGCCAAGCCAGCCGCCGCAAATGGAGCCCAGTCCGAATATGCCCACTACCGCGCCTGCCTGACCGATGCTATACCCCATCGAAGGTTGCGTAAGATAGAGGGTCATGAAGGGAACGACCATCGTGCCGCTCCGGTTCACCAACATCACGGCAGACAACAGCCAGGTGCTGCGCGAGAGACCGCTATAAGCATTTTTATAAAGGGAAACCGTCCGGGTGAGCATTCACGCCGAAGATACTATTTTCCACCGAACACCTTCTTCAGCAGATCGTCCACTTGCGCGGCGGGATTCTGCCGGATGTTCTTTTCTTCCACGGCCACATAAAAGAAAACGCCATACAACGCCCGATCGGTAGCATAAGCAGGGAGATCGGGATTCACCTTGTGAAACGTAGTGGGGAACTTGTTATAGGTATCGAAGATATCTTTCCAGTATTTGGTGGCGCCGGTTTTCTGCAAGGATTGCTCAATTACCGGTTTGAATGCCGCCGTCAATTGCACAGCGGTCATCTTGCGCAGGTAGGCAGTAGCGGCGGTATCGCTGCCCCTCAGGATACCGACACCATCCGATACCGTCATGTGCTTGATGGCATCCAGGAAAATGGGCGCCGCTTTGGTGGCTGCGTCTTCCGCCGCGCGGTTGATGCTCAGGATCGCATCGTCCACCTGTTTGCCGAAACCTGCGCTACGCAGAGTCCTTTCAACTTTGGCGGCATCGGGCGGCAGGAGTATCTTCACAGCGGCGTCCTTGAAAAATCCATCCACGGCCGACAATTTGTCCGTACTTTTTTGTGTGCCATGGTTCAGCGCGTCCTTCAAACCGGCCACTATGTCTTCGGAGCTGAGTCCTTTGCCGCCTCTGAGCGAACTGGCTGCACTTTTGGCCTTGTCGAGCAGACTGCCCTGGGCACGAACGACTACCACGGAAAATACGGAGAGAGTTACGACAGTGATGAAATGCTTGACCATGGAGAATTTTTTTCTAATCAACGCCGCCCGACCCCATTTATTGCCTATTTTTACGCCGCTCCGGGCCGCCTATGGCAGCAGGCCGGAGGCCGTCCGTAACATTCAAATAATATTGCATGAAAGTATTGTTCGTATCGTCTCTTCTCGCCATCGCTGCCGTTCCGGCTCTCGCGCAGGCCTCGCATCCTTCCACGGCTCACAAGAACCCCGCGAAAAGCTCGACAGCCACACCTGCCGCTCTCAGGACCCAGCAGGATTCGCTTAGCTATGCCATCGGTCTCAGCGTAGCCGATTTCTATAAAAGGCAGAACATTACCAACATCAATACGGCCCTTGTGATTCGGGCGATCAACGATGTGAACAAGAATGGCCGGCTGCAAATGAACGAGCAACAGGCGCAGTCCTGTATTTACAGCTACATGAAGAAGAACGAAGAAGAAAAAGCATCCGGTAATAAAAAGCTCGGACAGCAATTCCTCGCCGCGAACAAGACCAAACCGGGAGTAGTTACCCTGCCCAGCGGTCTGCAATACCAGGTCATCAAGGAAGGCACCGGCCCCAAACCATCGCTGACCGACAGGGTCCGGGTACACTATCATGGAACAACCATCGATGGAAAGGTTTTCGACAGCAGCATCGAAAGAGGACAGCCGATCGAGCTGGCAGTCAACGGCGTCATCCCCGGCTGGACCGAAGCGCTGCAGCTGATGCCCGTCGGCAGCAAATGGAAGCTCTTCATTCCCTCCGATCTGGCCTATGGCGACCAGCAGGCCGGCCCGTTGATCCCGCCCGGGTCCGCGCTCGTCTTCGATGTCGAATTGCTGGATATCGTCACCAAACCGGCTGCCCCGCCCACAGCACACGACAGTTCGTCGAAAGGGAAATGATCCCGGCTGCTCGACCGTTTCACTGCTGCAGCTTCACAGCCCGAAATAAATTGTCCGCTGAACGCCTGCCCTTCGATCCGGCAGCTGTCGCCCATCGGCGTCGAATCCTTTAATGGCGCATTACCCATGACGGTCCATCCGGCCGGCGCCACCAGCGTCAGATCGAATTCGGCCTTCAGGTCCGGCTGATCGAAACAGAGGAACAACGTTCGCGCACCGTATTGACACCCCTATGGAGAAGTCGCGCCGGCAGCGCCAAATGCTCATTCCGGCAGCTGACATCGGAGGATACCCCGTTCACCTTCAGGGCTGCAACCGCCTCATCGCGTGTTTTGAAATCCAGCAACAGCGGCCGGTCGCCCCGAGCGCATAGCGGATATCCCGCACGGCGGCACTGCGATAAACCGCCAGCGTATAGGGCACACCGGCGGACGCATCCTGACCGCGTCCTGCAAAAAGATGCCCGTAAAACAACGTCCACAAACCAAAGGAAAGCCAGATCGATCGCATCAGCGAATCTAATTAATATTCACATATTTGTCCTTCGGATACTTGATACTGTAGCTGACCCTGAACTTGCGGCTTTCGCCGGGCGCCAGCTCGAGCTTCCACGTCAGGATGCCCGTGTCCTTGTTCACGACGGCGCCGCCGCTGTCCAGCAGCTCTTCTTCGATATCCTTGTCGCTGCTGATCGGGTATTGGTCTTTCAGCAGCATGCTCACCTTGTCTTTCTTGTTGTTGCGAACGGTGATCTCATAGGTAAAGACCTGCTTCTTGTTCGAGCCCAGGAATTTGACGCTGCTGAAATCCGTCACCTTCTCCTTTTTGACGACGATGCGTTTGTCCCTGCCCAGCGTGAGGTTCAGGGTGTCCTGCAGCGATCCCGGATCGATGAACGATTTCCCGATATAGGTCCCCTCCACCATGATGCTGGCCTCTCCGGGAAGGAGATTCAGCTTTTCCCAACCCACCACCTGCCCGAGCAGATAGGCGTCCCTGTCCACTCCCGGGGCGGCATAATACTGGTACGCACACGGCAGCTGGTATTCCTTCAGTTCCACGCTCTGCTCTTTCCCGTTGCCTGCAACATCATAGGGGATGTCGATGTCGAAGACGGCATCCATCTGCTGTTCATTGACCGATACATAATCGCCGAGATCCTTTTTTTCCTCTTCCTTCTGAAAAAATGCATCGCTGTTCCGCGTGACCGCAACTCCCGGTACAGCCCCCGCCACTGTATTCGACTTCGCGTTCGAGTTCAAATAGCCCCGCCCGTACGGATCGAGGAACCGCAAAAACCAGGTCTTCAGCACGGGCGCATTCCCACCCTGCGCAGGCAATGCCGTCGACAAACTCAGCTTCACCTGCCGCCAGTCGATACCCGAGGTCTGAACGAGACGGGCCTTGTAAAGGATTTTCAGCTGCTCGCCGCTACCTCCTGCCTTAAGATCGTACGACGGGTCCCAATGCGCCGCGGTGGTGAGATAGGAGATCGTAAGATCGCACGGACCTGCCACAGGGCTCATCAGCTGCAGGACCAATGCCCCGCCCGTCTTGCTGTTCTTTTTTTCCTCCTCCGCGATCTGCAGGTCCAGCCGGTGCTGCCGGTCTTTCAATTGCGCAGTGCGGTCGGCATACCCGCTGAGTTCCGTCCTCAGCTCGGTCGATTTCTGCCGGTAATAATCCATCATCTTCGCCAGTTCGGCAACCGAAACGCCGGTCGTGGTGCTGCCGATGCTTTTATTGGAAGCCAGTACATCTAGCAATTCGTTGTCAGTCTTTGTCAGGACCGCAGTCTGCGCCAGCTGTTTTTCGATGCCCAGGATCGAGTCCTGTAATTTTTTGATGACCGGCCCGGCGGGTTGCTGTTTGAGATAATCCGTGGAGACCGTTACGGATAGAATAGTAACATTGGAAGAACATTTGACCCGGATACTGGAGGGATCGATCGAATTGCTGATGTCGCCGATAATGAGCTGATTGTTGCCTTGCTCCAGGCGGGCCGTCGCCGTATGGACAAGTTCGGCTCCGCTGCGATAGACCATTGCTGACCTAAGCACCGATGGAATGACGGGCTCGCTTTTAGCCGCGATAACAAGCCACAACCCCGCAAAAAAAAGGATTAACCGTTGCATAGAGTGATTTTACCCTATTGATGCAACAAACGGAAGAATTACATAAAAGCGGTTTCCCCGCCCCCGCCGCGTCACGCCGCACCCACCGCGCTTCCCACCCCGCCTGCCGGAATTGCGGGACTATTTATACAGCTTCTCGTAGTATTCATGCGCCATCCGGCCGGCATCGAACTGGTAGCGGACATCCCGCATTCCGTTCTTGGCTATCTGCCGCCAGGTGTCGTGATTGTCATAATACAGGGGAAGGATCTCTTTTTCCAGGATCTCGTACAGGTGGTCCAGATCGTAATCGTCTACCTGCTCGACATGCATCGAAGCGTAATCGGTCTTTGGCACTACGAAACCGTTATTGCCGTGATTGACGAATTCGGGTATCCAGCCGTCATCGGTCGAGAAATTGACGGCGCCGTTCATCGCGGCCGTCATTCCACTGGTGCCGGAGGCTTCGCGCGGAACCCGCGGGTTGTTCAGCCAACAGTCGGCCGCCTGTTTGAGCCGTTTGGACAAAGCTATTTCATAACCGATGACCACCGCTATGTTTTTATATCCTTTGCTCAAATGCACGAGATGATTGAATTCGTTGATCGCCGGGTAATCCATGGGGTAAGGCTTGCCGGCCCAGATGATCTGCACGGGATATTTCTTGCCGTTGACCAGGCGGTTGAAACGGTCCATGTCGCGGGTCAGCAGACCTGCGCGTTTGTAGCCCGCAAACCGCCGCGCCCATACGATCGTGAACACGCCCGGATCGAATAGCTTTCCGGTTTGATCCGCAACGATCTCGAAACTCCTGCGCTTCAGGTATTTTTTGCGGTCATCCCACCAGAAATCATTGCCTTCCTCCATTTTCCGGTAGAGTTCCTTATCCGCCCAAAAACGCCAGTTCTGCGCGTTGGTGATCGCGATGATCGGACAGATATCCTTGTATTTGCTCCACAGCGCCCTCGAGACCACGCCGTGCAGCTGCGAAACGCCGTTTGCGAGATGTGCGAACCGCAAGGCTACCAGCGAATGATTGAAAGCATCGTCCTCGAGTCCCGTCAGTTTCTTTACTTCGTCGATCGACAATCCGCAGAAATAGCTCATCTTGTGGCAGAGATAGATATCGTGCTTTTCGTTGCCGGCCTCTTCGGGCGTATGCGTAGTAAAGACCAGCCGCTTCCTCACCTCTTCGATATTGCGGTTGTATTTCTGATAAAGATAAAAAGTGCTGCTGATGGCATGTGCCTCGTTGAGATGATACAGATCGGGATTGAAGCCCAGTTCGTCCACCAGCTTGGCTCCTCCCACACCCAGAAGGATGAATTGGGCCACCTTTGTTGCGACATTGGCATCGTATAACCGATGCGTGATCGTCTGGGACACGTAATCGTTCTCGGGCACATCGGTGCTCAGCAGGAACAGGGGCGCGCTTTGAAACGTCTCGGGGTTTAAATACCAGACCTTGACCCACACGGGGTGATCGTGAATGGTCACCTGGTAACGGATGCCCGTATCTTCGAGAAAGCTGTATTGTTTTTCCATCCAGGCGACCGACAGCGTCTGGTCCTGGTTACGCGCCTGATCATAATAACCGTATTTCCACAGGATACCGATATTGATCATGTTCTGACGCAGTTCGTAGGCGCTACGCAAGTGGGAACCCGCCAGGAAACCCAGACCGCCACTGTAGATCTTCAGCGGCTGATGAACGGCAAACTCCATGGAGAAATAAGCTACTTTCTTGGAATACCGCTCGTCCACGGCATAAGGCACCACATAATTTTTAAAGCTCATAGCCAAACCAAATTGTTTTCCTTGTGTAAAAAGTACGCAATATAGGCATTTTCCGATCTACGCGTATTAACGTATAATCCCCATTTCAATTGTAAAGGGCCTTCGGCTTCAATGGCGATGGCCTTTGGGCGCCGCATGCGGGCTCTTCCTCCGCTCGAAATAACCTTCAAAATAACATTTAATATCCCTGTGGACGCCGCACCCCCCTATTTCTTTCAGGGACACGCCCTCCGGTATGAAGGTAAATTCGATCGCGCAGGGGTCGGAATAGGACCTGAAACGGGCCACGCCGGGGGAAATGAACTTTGCCTCGCCTTTCAGCTCGCCCTTGCAGGTGCCTTCCTCTTTTTCGAAATGCACGAAAAATATAAAACGTGAAGCGTCCCTGCCGTCGCGGACACATACGATATTGCGTTTGTCTTGCGCATAGTCGCCGGAATACCGGTGCTTGCGCGGCAAAGTATCGATCGGGTTATAGATCGCCGGCGTCTTTGGCTTGCCTTCGTTGGATTCTGTGAAGATCAGCGAGAGCCCGGTTCCCTCCGCGAACACATAGGCGTCCCGATGGTAATAGATCTGCCCATCGGCAGCCCGCCGCTGATGCAGCAGCGTGAGCGTATACTTGCTGTCCATATCCGCTTTGCCGGTAACGCCGGTTTCATTATCGGAATACAGGATGGGCCGGCCGGCGGCGAAACGGTTCTTTTTGTCGAAACACAGGATATACAGCGCCCTCCGCTCTTTTGCCACCCCCTTGACGAATAGATAGCTCTCCGCATTCGGAACCCTGATCCGGCCGATGGCATACAAACGGATATGCCCGTCCTTTCCGAAAAGATGCGCGAGAATGCTGTCGGGGACGAAACGCAGGAAGAGGTCGTCATCGATGACCGCTGTCTCCGGCTCCCTGCGATGCAGGATCGTATCAGTCACCTCGTATGGCAGCTTCAGCGGCTGAAAAGACTCCAGGAAATCGGAAATGTTCACCTTTTCATCATCGACCGATAGGGACACTTTTTTGCTCTTGCATGAAAAGAATACTGCCGGGACCACGATCAGCAACAGGAATTTCTTCATGGATTAAAATTAAACAATTTTAGTCCCCGAAATCCCAGAATTTATTTTTAGATTTGTCTAACATTTATTTTAGATCGCCCAAACATGAAATATTCGGCCAGCAAAGAGAACCACCTGAAAGCCATTTTCCACCTGCAACAGGAGCATGGCATCGTTACGACCAGCGCCCTGGCCGCTGCGCTCAGCACCCGCCCGGCTTCCGTGACCGATATGCTGAAAAAGCTGAAGGAACAGCGGCTGCTGATCTACGAACGCTACAAGGGATTCCGGCTGAGCAATGAAGGACGAAAGGCAGCGGTGCTGGTCATCCGCAAACACCGCCTTTGGGAATATTTCCTGGTGAAAAAATTACAATTCGGCTGGGACGAGGTACACGAGATCGCCGAAGAACTGGAACATATCAGCAGCCGGAAACTGATCGAGAAGCTGGACTCCTTCCTGGGTTTTCCCGAGACCGATCCGCACGGCGACCCCATCCCCGACAGCCAGGGGAGGCTGCAAACACGACGCATGATCCGCCTTTCCGAACTGCCACTGAATAAGACCGTCCTGGTATCGGCGATCGGTAGCCAAACCCCCGAGATGCTGGAAATGCTGAACTATCACCAGATCCGTCTGGGCACCAGGCTGGAAGTAAGAAAAAAATTCCCTTTCGACGACTCCCTGGAGGTCAAGGTCCGTAACCGACCCCCGGTTACCCTCAGCGCCAGGGTAGCAAAAAACGTATTGGTAAACGATGATGAACCGGCTACATAAAGACGTTAGCCTGAGCGAAGTGCACGGCAGCATCGACACCACCGGCAAGACGTCCTGGTGGCGGCAACTGTTCGTCTTTTTCGGTCCGGCTTACCTGGTAAGCGTCGGGTACATGGACCCCGGCAACTGGGCCACCGATCTGGCCGGGGGCAGCCGTTTCGGCTACTCCCTGTTATGGGTGCTCCTGATGAGCAACGCGATCGCGATCCTCCTTCAGAACCTGGCGGCACGTTTGGGGATCGTCCGGGGCCGCGATCTCGCCCAGGCCAACAGGGAGGTATACCCGGCCTATGTAAATATCCCCTTGTATATACTGGCCGAAATAGCCATCGCCGCCTGCGACCTGGCCGAGGTGCTCGGTATGGCCATCGGGCTCCAGCTGCTGACGGGTCTCCCGCTCGTTTACGGGGTTTGCATCACGGCGCTCGATACGTTCCTGCTCCTGTTCCTCCAACGGCTGGGCATGCGGCGCATGGAAGCCTTCATCATCGGTCTGATCGCAGTCGTGGGCGGCTCTTTCCTGGTGGAGATCCTGCTGGCAAGACCCGCAGCCGGAGACGTCATTACCGGTCTTGTCCCGGTCCTGAAAGGAAAAGAAGCGCTCTACATCGCCATCGGGATCATCGGCGCTACGGTAATGCCGCACAACCTCTATCTGCATTCGGCGCTGGTACAGACCCGAAAGATCGGGTCTACTCCAAAGCATATTCGCAAAGCTCTAAAGATCAACTTTTTAGATAGTGCCGTCGCACTCAACCTGGCCTTTTTGGTGAATGCCGCCATCCTCATCCTGGCAGCCACCGTATTTTATAACAGCGGGAAGACGAACGTGGCTTCCATCAAAGAGGCATACCAGCTGTTACCCATGTTGGGCACGCAGCTGGCCCCCAAATTGTTTGCCATCGCGCTTATCGCTTCCGGTCAGAGCTCGACGCTCACGGGCACGCTCGCCGGACAGATCGTCATGGAAGGCTATTTGCAGCTGCGGATCAACCCCTGGGTCCGCAGGCTTATAACGAGGCTGCTGGCCATCATCCCCGCAGTCCTCGTCATCGTCATCTCTGGCGAAGAACAGGCCGACAATCTCCTGGTGCTGAGCCAGGTCATCCTGAGCGTTCAGCTGGGTTTCGCTATCATACCGCTGATCCATTTCGTCAGCGACAAGACCACCATGGGCGAATTCAGCCTTCGTCCGTTCCTGCGCTGGCTTTCCTGGAGCTGCGCAGGGCTGCTGGTGTGGCTCAACGGGAAACTGGTCGTGGAAGAAGCAGTGCCCTTTCTGGCCACCCCCGGCCATCCGCTGCTGAAGATGGCTACCGTCATCCTGGGCTTTGCGGGGCTGGCGTTGCTGGCCTATGTCGGTCTGCATCCCTTCTTGAAAGCGCGGATGCGTCGCACGGCTCCACAGCTGCACCCGCATCCGGATAACCTGCAGGACTGGACGCCGCCTTCTTTCCGGCACATTGCCGTCGCCCTCGATTTCAGCGAGCATGACGAAAAGTTGCTCGCCTATGCCGCAGGCCAGGGCGGGAAGTCGGCCCGTTACCTGCTCATCCATGTCGTGGAAAGCGTTTCCGCCGCAATGCTGGGCCGCCAAAGCGATGACTATGAAACACGAAAGGACCAGGAGCGCCTCGACAGCTATAGTGCAATCCTGCGCAAAAAAGGCATGGAAAGCCAGGGCGTGCTGGGTTTCCGTAATCGCACCCGCGAGATCGCCCGCATCGTCCGGGAGCACCAGGCCGATATGCTGGTCATCGGTTCGCACGGGCACACCGGTTTGAAAGACTTCATCTTTGGACAAACGGTGAATGCCGTACGGCATAAAGTGAAGATACCTGTGCTGGTGGTGAGTTTGTGATGACGACTACCGCCGCCCGGGTCGCATCAAATGCTTCAGCCGGCTGAAGGTTTCCGGCTTGATGTTCAGATACGAGGCGATATATTTCTGCGGCACCCGCTGCACCATCTGCGGATGGGTCCGCACATATTGCAAAAAACGTTCGCGGGTGCTTTTGAGGAGCTGATCGAAATACCGGTTGTCCTTCCTGACATACAGGTCCGATATCAGCAGCCTGCCCATCCGCTCGGCCTTGGGCACGAGGTCATACAGTTCCTGCAAACTGTCATAGGAAATGGAAAAAAATACGGTTGGCTCGATGGTTTCGATCACCGAACCCGATGGCGTCCGGTAATGGAACGACAGTTCCGAATGGATGATATGCCCTTCCGAAGCCAGCTGAACGGTGATCTCCCGGTTCCTGACAGGCAGGTATTTGCGGACCAGCCCCCAGGCGATGACATTCAGGTACCGCTCGATCTCGCCCTGGTCGATGACCTTCACCTTTTTGTCGAACTCCCTTATCTCGATATACGGCAGCAGATGACCAAACTCCTGTTTGCTCAGGGGAACATAGCGGGAAAGATAACGATGCAGTCCCTCTAATGCAGCCTTGTACGATGCAATCGAATCGGTCATGGCTAATCGGTTTTACCTCCCCTGCACGGGCCGCTTCTTCAACAGGTGTTTTAGACGGCTGAAGGTCTCCGGTTTCATATTCAGATAGGAGGCCAGGTATTTTTGCGGCACGCGCTGCACCAGACCGGAATTCTTTTCCACAAAACGGATGAACCGTTCACGCGTATCCAGCCGCATATATTCATGCTCCCATTCTTCTTTTATGAGCACGAACTGGGTTGTCATCAACCGACCCAGCCGCTCGACCCTGGGACTCAGCCGGTACACCTCTTCCAGGTCCTCCCGCGTCATCGATAAAAGGATGGTGTGCTCCAGCGTCTCGATAAAATAATTGGAAGGTTCCCCCGACAGGAACGACGCCGATGCGCTGATGAGCTCCCGCTCTTTGGCAAGAACAGTGACCACCTCCGTCCGGCCCTTATAAAAATAGGTGCGGACCAGGCCCCTGACCACAAAATTCATGTAGCGCTCCACCTCGCCGGGCTGGATCAGCCGCACATGCTTGTCGAAGTTCCTGACGATGATCTTCGATGCCAGCAGCGAGAACTGTTCATCGGTAAGCGCAACATAATCGGTCACATATTGCCGCAGTAGCTCCAGCATGTTCAAAAGTCGTCATTTTTCCCTAGGTTTGCTATCTTTTTAGCGACAAATAAGTATAAATATGGCCCAAAAAATTAAAGTTACCAACCCTGTAGTCGAACTGGACGGAGATGAAATGACACGCATCATCTGGAAATTCATCAAAGACAAACTGATCCTCCCCTACCTGGATATCGATATAAAGTATTTCGATCTGGGCGTCGAACACCGGGATCAGACCGGCGATCAGGTGACCATCGATGCCGCAGGTGCGATCAAACAATATGGCGTGGGCATCAAATGCGCCACGATCACGCCCGACGAAGCGAGGGTAAAGGAATTCGGTCTGCGGCAGATGTGGAAAAGCCCCAACGGTACGATCCGCAATATCCTCGATGGGACCGTATTCCGCGAACCGATCGTCATGAAGAATGTGCCCCGGCTGGTTACCAACTGGACCGCGCCGATCATAGTGGGAAGGCATGCATTCGGCGATCAGTACAGGGCGACGGACACGGTGATCAAAGGCAAAGGAAAGTTAACGATGACCTTTACGCCCGAAGACGGCAGCGCACCGCAAACTTTTGAAGTTTTTAATTTCAAAGGGAACGGCGTAGCCCTTTCCATGTATAATACCGACGAGTCGATCAAAGGATTTGCACGCAGCTGTTTCAACATGGCACTCAACAAAAAATGGCCGCTGTATCTCTCCACCAAGAATACGATCCTCAAAAAATATGACGGGCGGTTCAAAGATATCTTCGAAGAGATCTACCAGGCAGAGTTCAAACAGCAGTTCCTGGAAGCCGGTATCGTGTATGAGCACCGGCTCATCGACGACATGGTCGCCAGCGCGCTGAAATGGAACGGCAATTTCGTATGGGCGTGTAAGAACTATGACGGGGATGTACAAAGCGATTCCATCGCCCAGGGCTTCGGCTCGCTGGGTCTGATGACCTCGGTGCTGATCACCCCCGACGGGAAGATCATGGAGGCCGAGGCCGCCCACGGGACGGTCACCCGGCATTACCGCGACCATCAGGCAGGGAAACCCACTTCCACCAATCCCATCGCCTCCATTTTCGCATGGACCCGCGGTCTCGCCTTCCGCGGCAAGCTGGACGGCAACCAGAAGCTGATCGATTTCGCCAATACGCTCGAGTCCGTTTGTATAGAAGTGGTCGAAGGCGGCAAGATGACCAAGGACCTCGCCATCTGCATCCACGGCAATAAGGTCGAACACGGGAAACACTTCCTCTTTACCGAAGAATTCCTCGACGCCATCGACCAGCGTCTCCAGGCGAAATTGAAATAACCGCATCCGCCCGGATCACCCCTCACCCCACTTTTCTTTTAATTAGTAAGAAATACCCATTTTAACCCGATTTTAATACCGCGATTTTAGCTTACATTAGCAATACTTTTCTACACACCAAAACCAACGCGTCTATGAGAAAGCAACCAATCGATTGGGGCTAAAATACCCTGTCATGCTCATTATTCCCTCCAGGAGCATGGTCGATCCCAATAAAAATATTTAACTGCCACCAAAACAAAACTGCCACTCAATGAGAAAGCACAAGCTTCTTTGGAGTAGTCTATTCCTGCTATTCCAATTGCATTTATTTGCACAGACCCGGACGATCACCGGAAAGATCAGCGATGCCAACGGCAAACCGATACCGGGCGCCAGCATCCTTATCAAGAATTCCCGAACGGGCACCAGTTCGGGACCCGACGGGTCCTTCAGTCTCAATCTCCCCGCGACAGCCAAAACACTGGTCGTCTCCGCTGTGGGCTTATCCTCGCAAGAGATCGAGATCGGGGACCGCACTTCCTTTTCCATTGTCATGACCGCCAGGGACAACACACTTTCCGAAGTAGTGGTCACCTCGCTCGGCATCACGCGCGACAAACGCTCCCTCGGCTATGCCACCCAGAACCTCAAGGCGGATCAGCTCGCCGATAAAGGCCAGGTCAACCTCGTCAACGCCATGGAAGGCAAAGTAGCCGGCGTGAACATTACCGGCGCCAGCGGAGGCGCCGGCGCTTCGGTCAACATCAATATCCGTGGAATCACCTCCTTTACCCGCAGCAACCAGCCGTTGTTCGTGGTGGACGGCGTCGTCATCAGCAACGATGTGGATCGCACCAACGGTGGGCCAAATGGAACACTGGGCGATCAGCAACCGGCCAACCGGGCGCTGGATCTCGACGTGAACAACATCGAAGCTATCAACATCCTGAAAGGACCGGCTGCGGCGGCATTGTACGGTTCGAGAGCAGCCGCGGGCGCAGTCATCATCACTACCAAGAAAGGCGGCGTCAACGGACGAAGCGAGATCGTTGCAAGCACTTCGTACAGCATGCAAAATATGGAGGGGCTACCCAAGGTACAAAACCTGTATGGACAGGGCTCTACCGGCATTTACAACCCGGCATCCGGCAACAGTTGGGGCCCGAAATTCGGCGCCACCCCATCGATAGCCAACGGTCTGCTGGTGGGCGGACAGCCGGTTCCTTATAAGGCCTATCCGAATAATATCAACGAATTTTTCCAGACCGGTACGATCTCCGACAATTATCTCAGCATCAGCGGAGGCGATGCCAAACAAAATTTTATCTTGTCGGGCGGCTACACGGCCCAGACCGGCATCCTACCCAATACTTCAGTTGACAGGGTCAATATCAAATTCGGCGGCAACACCGTCTTCCGCAACAAGATCAAAGTGGGCGGCTCGGCCAATTTCTTCAATACCCTGCAGACCGGCATCCTCGATGGCAACGGGGCCAGCGCGCTGGCCGTCATCGAAGGTCTCGCGCGCAGCATCGACCTTACTACCTACCGGGTAAAAGGCACGTATCAAAACCTGGACGGCACCAACAACTGGCCGATCCCCAACCAGGACAATCCTTATTACGATGCCTATAAGAACCCGCTCAAAAGCAATCTCTACCGGATCATCGGCAGCGTCAACGCCGGTTTCGATGCCACCTCCTGGCTGAACGTCAACTACCGTTTGGGACTCGATGCGTATACCGACCGGAGAAAACAGATATTCGCCATCAGTTCGGCCCGCGTTCCTGGCGGTCAGGACCTTGAAAGCGATATTTACCGCAGCGAGCTGAACGGCGACCTGATCATCACCGCGCACAAGAATGACTTCCTGGTCAAGGACCTCAACATCACCGGCCTGGTGGGTCAGAACATCAACCAGCGCCGTTTCCAGGTGGTGACGGCACAGGCCGACGCGCTGTCTATCCCCGGTTACTATCAAATCAACAACGGCACCAATTTCGCCGTCGGCACGGCAGAACAGACCACGGTGCAACGTCTGCTGGGCTACTATGGCCAGATATCTCTCGACTGGAAGGATTTCTTATACCTCGAAGCAACGGGGCGCGCCGACGAATCTTCCACCCTGTCCAAAAGCAAGAGCACCTATTTCTACCCCTCGGTCAATGCGACCTTCATCTTCACGGATGCCTTCCATATTGACTCGAAGATCCTCACCTATGGAAAACTGCGAGCCAATATTTCCAGGGTGGGCACCGATGCGCCGCCTTACCAGTTAGCCAATACGTTCGTGAAAGGCAGTTACGGCAACAACGTGGCCAATTTCACCTTCCCCGACGGAGCGATTGCAGGCTTCACCCTCAGCTCGACGATCGCGCCCAACCTCCTTACGCCGGAATTCGTGACGTCGTATGAGATAGGCACGAATATGGGCTTCTGGAACAACCGCGCTTCGCTGGATGCTACCGTTTACAATACCATCAGCACAAGCCAGATCTTCTCCGTAGGCATTCCTCCTTCCACCGGCTTCACGACCAAGACGGTCAATGCCGGTAAGATGACCAACAAAGGCGTCGAGCTTACGCTTTCCGTCGAACCCATCTCCACCAGGAACATCCGGTGGGATATCGTCGGCAATTTCACGAAGAACGTCAACAAGGTCATCAGCATTTACCCGGGCATCACCAGCTTTTCCGTCCCCGGCAGCGCTTTCATCGGATCGATACCAACCATCAAGGTCGGACAACCATACGGCGTGATCGTCGGCGGTCTCATCCCCCGCGACAGCACGACAGGCGCCCGTCTCATCAATTCCGGAACAGGCGTCTATGCAACGACCATTGCCAACCAGATCCTGGCGAACCCGAACCCCGATTATATCCTGGGAGTTTCCAACACGTTCCATTATAAGACGCTTTCGCTGGGATTCACGTTCAACTTCATCAAGGGCGGTCAGATATTGTCGTTCACGGCAGCTTCCTACAAATCAAGGGGCGCCTATGTCGAAACGGGCAAGGACCGCGACAAACCCTGGATCCTCCCCGGCGAGATCCTGACGAACGGCAAGTATACCCAGAACAATATCCAGATACCGGCACAGACCTACTGGCAGACGCTCGGAGGCTTGCAAAGCGAGTTCAACGTTTATGACGCTACCGTTTTCCGTTTGCAGGATATCACCCTTGGTTATGATCTGCCGGCAAGTGTCGCCAAGAACCTGAAGATAAATTATATCCGGCTGTCCGTTTTCGCCAACAACGTGTTCCATGTCGCTCCCAATGCATTCTTCGATCCGGAGCTAAATACACAGGGCGCGGGTAATATCCGGGGTCTGGATCTTCAGGGCACTCCCAACGCCCGGACCGTCGGTGCAAGCCTCAAAGTATCTTTCTAACGTCAAAAAAAATCGAACATGAAACGATCACTGATCAATAGATATCGAATTATCCGGCTCGCCATCCTGCTCCTGTTCGCGGGGATGCTGTTGGGTTCGTGCAAAAAATACCTGGACGTAAACACTTCTCCCAATGCACCGACCGTAGTGCCGCCCTCCGTGTTGCTGCCCACAACGGAGATCGGGATCGCCTTTGCCAACGGCAACGATCTCGACCGGGCTACTTCCGCCATCATGCAACAAATAGCCGGCGTCGCCAACCAGACACAAGGCTACGATGTTTATAATTTCAGCGGCGCCTTCGACAACCAATGGAACGGCGAGCTCTATGGCGGCAGCATCAACAACTGCGTCGCGCTCATCGACATGGATTCGGCCACCAGCCCGGCTTATTCGGGCATTGCCAAACTGGAGATGGCCTACGCGTTCTCGATGTTGACCGACGTTTGGGGAGACGTGCCTTATTCGCAGGCCGGTCAGGGAAATAAATATCTCTACCCCAGATTCGACAAGGTCCAGGATATCTACCAGGGCAATTCCAGCCTGGGCATCCAAAGCCTTTTCGATCTCGTGAACAGCGGCCTTGCCGATCTCGCCAAACCCGGCGCGCTCAAACCTGGGAAGGACGATATCATTTATGGCGGCGATCTGACGAAATGGGCCCGCATGGGAAATACCCTTTTGCTCAAATTCGCCATCATGCTGACCAATGTCAACCCCACGATGGCCAAGAGCGTGATCTCCGGCGTGATCAGCGGGAACAATTTCATCAACTCGAACGCATTGGATTTCGAGGTCCCGTTCGGCACCTCCAGCAGTAACCAGAACCCGATCTATAATTTCAATTATGTCAACCGGTCCGGCGACCAGATGCTCAGTTCGCGTTTCCTGGCGCTGGAACAAAGCCTCAACGATACCCTGCGGCTCGCCAGGTTCTTCACCAAGCCGAATGGGGTGTTCGTAGGCTTCAACAATGGCTCCAACGCTCCCGCACCGACACAGGCGACCCGCTCGCAATATGGCACCTACCTGATCGCACCTGCAGGCAATCCTACCGCTTTGGGCGCCGCGCCCATCCGCTTGCTGACCAATTTCCAGGTGAATTTCATCCTGGCGGAAGCGGCCCTGACCCTCGGCACGCCCGGCGATCCGAATCAGCTGTACCAGGCTGGCATCACGACCAGTATGCAAAAGGTGGGGATGGCGGCATCGGATATTACTGCCTATTTCGCCGCGAACCCTACCGTCGTTACGCTCGGTGGCACGCAGCAGCAAATGTTGCAGCAGATCATCACGCAGAAATACATTGCGTGGTGCGGCAACGGCATCGAGGTGTTCGACGACTATCGCAGGACCGGTTACCCCGTTCTGGCGCTGCCGCTCAACCCGGGTGGCGACGACCCTTCGGTGATCCCTACGCGTCTGCCCTATACCAATGGGGAGCTTTCCACCAATCCCAATGCGCCGAACCCGAGACCGCTGGTGGATGTGAAGCTCTGGTGGGCGAAATAAGTTTTATCACAACCAAAAGAACAAACATGATCATCCATAAATTCCCGGTATACGCTCTTTTCCTCGCCGTAGCGACCATCGCCGGCTGCACGAAACAAAAGGGTCTTGGCCCAAATTACTCGGACTACAACCCACCGGCGGCGCCCGTCATTGTGACGAATGCCGTAGATTACCGGCCAGACCCGACGGTGACCACTTCGCTAAGCGGAGACAGCAGCATCACGATCACGCTCGCCCTCACGGGCGCCAGCGGCAAGAGCATGACGCAGATCACCAACATCATCGGATCGACCAGCTATGCGGCTATACAAAACGCTACATCGAAATGGTACAATGCCGCTCCCATAGCGGCCACCAATAATTCGGTAACGTTTAAAACGTCCCTTGCAGAATACATTAAGAATTATCCGATCAAGGCCGGCTCGAATCCCGCTCCGGCTGCGAATGTCGAACTGGCAAATCGCTTTTATTTCTCCATCATGCTAAATGATGGCAGTACCGTGTATCCGACTCCTGTGAGGGTGTTGGTTCTACAATAAGGAACGCCACGGCCGCCCGCTCCGCGGGCGGCCGTTCTTATAACGAATTGTAATTGGAAAAAGCTGCCGGATCGGTTATCGGCAGGCCTTGCGTCCGGCCACCTCGAAGGAGCGATTGAAGGCTATCTATTCTATCCGCCTTTCGCAAACCCCGGCTGGTATAAATACATCCGAACGGCTGCCAGAGGCGGTCATCGCCATACGCGATAAAATCTGTTTTCGACTCGTCGTGAGTCTGCCAGGTCGCAACCAGTCGTTCCAGCGTTATCGTATCCATATCCAGCATATCGCAGGCTACCAGCAGGATATCTGGCCCGGGCATGAGCCGATGCGCACTGAGCAGTCCATTCAAAGGTCCGGGAATATCCAATGCATCGACGATCAGCCGGTTCGCCGGAAACACCTCCGCGTATGCCTCCCGTTGCCGGGAATGAATAGAATAAAAGACCTCCGAACAACCAAACAGCCGCTGCCCGACATACTGTGCCCACGGTATCCCATCCTTTGTGATAAGTCCCTTGTCGCGCCTCATCCGCCGGCTTTCACCGCCGCAAAGTACCAGCCCAATCAGCATGCCGTCACGCCCATCCCTCAATCGTCCGGGACCTTCAGTGATCACTCTCATAGATATGTTTCGCGGGATCGCCCGTTACGGCATGACAGTTACAGTTGTTGCCCCATTCATGACTGCCGTCGGCATAGTGCTCGCATTTCCAGATCGGCGCTTCGTGTTTGATCCTGTCGATGATATAGCGATTGGCGGCATAGGCTTCGCCGCGGTGCACGGACGCGGTGATCACTACAACGGCAGTATCGCCGACCTCTACCCTGCCCGTCCGGTGTTGCGCCAATGCGATATGCAGAGCCCATTTTTCTTTCGCCGCGGCGAGTATCTCCTCCACCATCCGCTCGGCCAGCGGCGCATACACCTCATATTCCAGGAAGGCCACGGCACGGCCGCGGTTGCTGTTCCTTACCTCGCCGCTGAACAACACGACCGCCCCGGCGCCGGGATGATGAGCCCCCGCCAGCATGCCGGCCATATCGATCGGCTCCGCCCGCAATGCGCTGCCCGCGACGCTCCCGGCCCCAACTGCTCGTTCGCGCCCGGCGACACTCCTTCCCTCCGCGATGCCCTTACCCTCCGCTACTCGTTCGCCGTCCTCAGTGCCTCTACCCCCCGCGACACTCTTACCCCCCGCTGCTCGGTGGAATGATGACGATGGTGTCATTTTCGTTCAATTTGAATTGGTTGTCGATAAACCCTTCTTCCACGGCAAACCGGCAGGAAGACAGGATCGTCTCCGCCTTATCGTTGATGGCCAGCAACAGCCCTTTCAGCTCGTCCGTATTCCGGGCTACACCCACGATCTCGAATTCCGGTTGAAAGTAATCTTTCAAACCGGCATATACGTGAATTTTCATTGTCTTACCCACCTATCCTCAGCATGCTCAGATCGCTGCCTACAAAACGCAACGCCTGTTTCTGCGACAGGGCCTGCTGCAGCCGTACCCGCCACTCCTCCTCACTTTCATCGATGCCCAGCCCGATGGGCTGATTGCTGCTCAAACATCCGTAGATCCTACCGCTGCTGTCCAGCCGAAGACGATCGCAGTCGCGGCAGAACGGTTCGCTTTCATTGGCGATGATCCCAAACACATGCCCGTCCTCCGTCTTCCAGTAACGCGCGGTGGAGGCTACCGCCCTCGGCAACGGCTCGAACCGGTGACGAGACCCGATCACCTGCAGGATCTCGTCCTGCGTGACCAGGTAACGACCCGCATCGTCATGCAGATGACCCATGGCCATCACCTCCAGGAAACGGATCCTGATCCCGCGCGAAAACGCGAGATCCAGCAAAGACAGGATCTGGGAGTCATTGATGCCTTTCATGACGACGGCATTCATTTTGACAGCCAAACCCGCCCCGACCGCAGCATCGATGCCCCGGACGATCCGCCCCGCGGAATGACGGCGGCTTATCCGGAAAAATATCTCCTCATCCACTGCATCCAGCGAGACATTCAGCGCGTCGAGCCCGGCCTCTTTCAGGTTGGCAGCCTGTCTCTCGAGCAGGAACCCGTTGGTCGTCAACCGGACCGATGCGATCCCGGCATCCCGGATACCCCTGATCAAGGTCGTCAGACCCGGATACAAAAGAGGCTCCCCTCCCGTTAGCCGGATATGATCCAGCCCCAGCTGCCCGTGCAAACGCCGGATGATGGCCAGCAGCTGGTCGACGGTCAGCGACCCACCGGCCGGTACAGTATTGGCCTGTTTCAGATCGTCCTCGCCCGCAACACAATAGACACAGCCCAGGTTGCAATGCTGCAACAGGCTTACCCGCAACGTGCGGAACTTCCTTCCATACTGGTCTTCGATTGGACGCATATTCACACCCCTAAGTTACGACAGTCATACCGAAATCGCTAACCGGACCGCCGCAAACCGGGCAAACATAATCCTCCTTCAGTTGCGTAAACGGCGTTCCCGGCGCAACGTCCTGATCCGGATCGCCATACGTCTCCCCATAGAGGGTCAGACAATGACGGCATTGAAACCCCGTCTGCCGTTCGCCAGCCGTTCCTCCGGCCGCTCCATCAATCGCCCCGTGGCCTGTTTCCGGCGTCCCCGGCGAATGTACCTTGCTTTGCTGCTCGTAAAACGCTTTGCACAAGGAAACGAGATAGGGAAAAAGATGTTCCTTTTCGAGATCTTTCCGGTAAATGACCGCTTCCCTGGCATGCGGATCGAGCCCCTCGGTATGCCATATCGAAAACCGATCCAGGACTTTATATTGCCCCGGCCGAAGCGCTTCCTGTTTGCGGATAATGACCGATCCGGCAAGACCGGAACCTTTTTGCATCTTGATCGCAAAAGCCAGCCCCTCCGTCCGGACATCGTCCTGATCCAGCTGGCGCACCAGGTACCGCTTCAACCGCAATCCATCGGGACAAAGGTCCTCGGTCTGCCAGTTCAGCTCGTTGGAGGCATGGCGTACGTTCATCCGGTATTTACCCAGCACATACTCCCAGCGCACTACATCCTGTTCGCCGATATCTTTTATCAGCAAAGATTTCCACGGCGTGGTATACAGCTGCGCGACCTTCGTCTGCAACGCCAGCAGGCAAACGTCTTTTAAGAACGATGTAGGGAACAGCTCCTCCCGCCGGTAGATACCCAGCCAATAGCTATTGCCCGAACGGTTGAAACCTTCATAATAGGGCAGCTGAAAAGGCGGCAGACGCATGTCCGGCAAACGGGGCCCCTCGCGGAACTCCCTGCTCTTACTAACGGCGTCGTATAATTGCTGGCCCCAACGATCGGGATCGCCGGCCTCACTGATCCTCCGCGCGCCGCCCCCCTCTCTGTCGGCTTCACTGCTCCTCCGCGCGCCACTCCGCTCTCCGTCGCCTGCCGGGGCCAATACGTCCTCTATCGCCCGGCTGATCCGGGGTATATCCGGTGAATAGATGCCCGTCCCCCACGTATACAGCCGGTTGGTGCCCGGCTGGCGGATCACCAGGTGCCAGTGATTGTTCACGCCGCTGCTGATGAAGTTGAGATGCCCCGAAAGGAAGGGTACGAACGACTGGCCGATATCGACAAGATTGATCTTCAGGCGGGGACGGAAGTCGAATCCATCCAGGATGTCCTTATACAGCCCCTCGCTGACCCACATCGATTTGCCGAAGACGCCTTCCGTAACATAGCTGCTGATGATGTTGGGATAGCATTCCTTCTCCGTCTCATAAAAGATCCCCGCGGCATCGAGATCGCGCAGGAACGCTTCCCCATAGCGATCGGCTACCTTGCAGAACAGCTGCTGCCGTCCGCCCAACTGCATATCTTCCGCTTTCGCGCCGGCTGCCGCTTCCACGATGGCATACAGGTCCCCGGCGGCGACGATGCCGCCTGGCAGATTGATCTTCACGGTATAGTTCTTACGAAACATGTTCCTCCAATATCCGTTTCACTTCCGGGCGACAGCTGCCGCAGCCCGAACCGGCGCCCGTAGCGTCGCACAACGCAGCCATGTCGCTGCAGCCTTCGGAGATCTTCTGCCGCAGATTGCCGACGCCGACGTTATTACAGCTGCATACCAGCCTCCCCTGCACGGGCTGTACCCTGCTGCCGCTGCGTAACAGCTGCAACCGCCGTTCATTCAGCTCGATACCCCCCGTGATCCATTCCCTGAACTCCCTGAACTCATCCTTGTCGCCGATGAGTATCGCGCCGACCAGCCTGTCCTGGTGGATGATGCATTTCTTATAGTAGCGACGCGCCTTGTCGATGAATACGATCTCCTCGTAATCCCGTGCATCCGGGCATTCCGGCAACCCGATGCTGCACAGATCGAATCCATGGATCTTGATGATGTTCATCGGCACGGTGCCGGTATAGGGACGCGCGATATCCCCGCTGAGATAGCGTGCCAACGCTTCGGCCTGCTGCTCCGCGGCTGCGGTGAACCCATACAGGCTGCCCTCGAATTCCGCAATCTCCCCGATCGCATGGATATGCGGGTCGGTAGTCCGCAAATAACCGTCGACGACGACCCCCCGGCGATGCTCCAATCCTGCCGCCCGGGCGATCTCGATGTTCGGTACGGTCCCGATGGCAAATACCAGCGCGTCGCATTCGAGCACACGGCCGCTGCGCAGGCGGATCCCCGTTAGCCTGGTCTGCCCGTAATACAGCTGCACTTCGTCGGAGTAATAGATGGTGCAACCCTGGTCGGCCATCTCCTCCTGCAACAGCTGACTTCCCAACGCATCGAGCTGACGATCCAGGAAACGGCTGCTTCGGTGAACGATGGTTACGGTCATATTCATTTCCCGGAGCGAAGCAGCCAGCTCCAATCCCAGTAACCCGCCCCCTACGACGATCACCCGGCTGCACGCCGCCAGTCCATTCCGGAAACGGTCCGCATCCCCGCGGCTCCTCAACGTAAAAATGCCCTCCAGCTCCGGCACATGCCGGGGCAGGGCCGCCCGGCTTCCCGTAGCAAGGATCAGCGTGTCATAGGCCGTGACCGCCCCTGTCGAGTCCACCACCTGCTTCTTCTGCCGGTCGATCCGCTCGATGCTCACACCCCTGTGCAGCCGGACGGCATAGTCGATCTCTTCATCGTCGGTCATCCTGACCAGCTGTCCCCAATGCCGCGCGCCGCTGATATAATCCGGCAGCTGTACCCGGTTATAAAAAGGCAGGTCTTCCTTATTGAATACAATGATCTCGTCTTCGCTGTTGAGAGCGCGGAGGCTGCGGATGAACCCATGCGCTCCGGCGCCCGCTCCGACGATAACGATGGTTTCCTTCTTCTTCCGGTATTTTTCCACGCGGACCGCGCAAAATTTGAGGTCCGGTTCCTTGCTCACCGGGTCCAGCAGGGTATCGGTGAGGTTGTTTACCCGGTTGAGATCGCTGCCCTGTATCTTCCCCCAGTGCATCGGCAAAAAAACGCTCCCCTTTTTAACGTTGCCGGTCAGCCGAACCGGCACCCGGACCTCTCCTCGCCGGGACGCGACGACGACGATATCGCCTTCCCCGATACCCAGCGGTCCCGCATCCTCCGGATGCATCTCCAATAGCGACTGCGGCATATGCTGTTTTAACCGTGCCACCTTGCCCGTTTTCGTCATGGTATGCCATTGGTCGCGGATACGACCCGACGTCAGGATCAGCGGATAGCCGTCGCCGGGAAGCTCGCTCCCCAGCCCGTCGGGCGGCGCATGGAAGATCGCTTTGCCGGTCTTCGTGGGAAACTGCCCGTCGGTGAAAAACCTGACCGGTTCGGCCTCCGATCCAGGCTGCAGGGCCGACCCGTGTCCCGCATCTCCGGCCGGGTACGGCCATTGAACCGAACGCCGCCGGCGGAGGATGTCGTAATCGAGACCGCTGATATCGATGGCCGTGCCGGCAGTCAGCAACGCATGTTCCCGGAAAATATCGGCCGGCCCCGCATAATCGAATCCGGGAAACCCCATTTTCTGCGCCAGCCGGCAAAGGATCTCTGCGTCCGGCAATGCTTCACCCGGCGGTTCGACGATCTTGTCCAGCAAGCTGATCCGTCGCTCGGAATTCGTCATGGTGCCCTGCTTTTCCGTCCAGGCCGCTGCAGGCAGGATCAGGTCGGCATAAGGTAGCGTCTCGGGTTTGGCGCTTACTTCCTGGACGACGACGAAACGCGCTTTTTCCAGCGCCGCCTCCGCCAACCGGACATCGGGAAGGCTGACCAGGGGGTTCGTGCCCATGATCCAGATGGCCTTCAGCCGGCCGTCGGCAAGCGCCTGGAATAGTTCGGTCGCCGTCAGCCCCGGTTTCGGAGAAATGGGTCCGCTGCCCCAATATTCCGACACGATGCGGCGGTGTTCCGGGTTGGACAGATCGCGATGCGCCGGCAATAGGTTCGCCAGTCCGCCAGTCTCACGACCGCCCATCGCATTGGGCTGACCCGTCAGCGAAAAGGGACCGGCCCCGGGACGCCCGATATGGCCCGTAACCAGGTGCAGATCGATCAGCGAAAGCACCTTATTCACGCCGATCACGCTTTGATTGAGCCCCATGGTCCAAAGACTGGTAAAACCTTCGGCACTGCCGATCCATTCCGCCGCCTGCCGTATAGCTGCGACCGGCAGACCGCATATCGCAGCCCCTTCTTCTACCGTCCTTTCGAATACCCGACGCCGATAGTCTTCGAAACCTTCTGTATGATCCCGTACAAATGCGGGCGAGATCCTTCCCCCCTCGATCAACAGACGACCGATGGCATAATGCAGCGTAACATCGGTACCTGGATTCAGCGGCAGATGAAGATCGGCGATCGCGGAACTGTCCGTACGACGCGGATCGGCCACGATGATCTTTACGGCAGGGTTGGCGGCTTTGTGCGCTTCGATCCGCCGCCACAGGATCGGATGACACCAGGCCGGGTTGGCGCCGGTCACGAAAAAACGATCGGCCAGCTCAAGGTCGGCATAGCTCAGCGGCACGATATCCTCGCCCAACGCCATCTTATAGGCTGCAACGGCCGTGCTCATGCAAAGCCGGGAATTACTGTCGATGTTGTTGCTGCCGATGAAACCCTTCATTAGCCGGTTCGCGACATAATATTCCTCCGTCAGACACTGCCCGGAGACATAGAAACCGACACTGTCGGGCCCATACCGGTCGACCAACGCCCGGAGAACGGCTGCTGCACGGTCCAACGCGCAATCCCAGCCGACACGTCTCAGCGGCATCAGCCTGTTATACCGCATCTGCGGATACAGCAGCCGGTCCCTGCGATCGTTGACGGTATAATGAAGATTCAACCCTTTGCTGCAAAGCATCCCTTTGTTTACAGGATAGTCCGGATTGCCTTCGACCGTGACCCGGCCCTTTTTATCCTTGTATACATTGACGCCGCAGCCTACGCCGCAGTAACAGCAGGTAGAGTGAAAATGTTCGGTATGACGATGAGGGACGGTCATAGTTGGGATTAGGCAGTGACCGGCGCCGCAGGCACCACCTCGCTTTTAGTCCAGCGAACGACGGCGACGACCCCGGCCGCAAGTAAGACAGTCACACCAATATAGGTGAAGGCCTGCGCATAGGTAATGCTGTCGCTTCGGAAAAGGAACCCGAAGATCATTCCTCCCACGTTACCCCCCGCTCCGACGACACCGCTGACCAATCCGACATTCTTTTCATCGACAAACGGCACGATGCCATACGTGGCCCCGTTGGCCATCTTCAGGAATAGCGCGAACGACAACATGCATACGATGGCAATGGCAATGGTCGGCGCATGCGCAAAAGCGATGAGCCCGACACCTTCCAGCAGCAATGCCCCCGTCAGCAACAAGCCCTTACCCCGCATACCCCAACGGATGCCCGTCTTGTCGGAAAGAAAACCGCCCAGGGCCCGGGCGAAAAGGTTCATGGAACCGAAAAGACCCGCCCAAAATCCGGCGCTATGCTGGGAAAGATGGAAGTTGTCGACGAAATGCAGCGAGGCCACATTGTCGAACGTGATCTCCATCCCAAAACACATCGCATAGGCCAGCGCCAGCGCCACGACGCGCCAGTCGGCCAGGACGGACCAATCGGTCTTATTGCCGGCAAAGCGCCGGCCCGTCTCCGAAAAATTTCCCGAAGGGGTGTCCCTGGTATATCTGTGATACAGAAAGGCGACCGTCCACATCAGGACTGCGGGTACGATCATGGCATAACGCCAGGCTAAATGCGGCGCATAACCGAAGCCGACGATGACCGAAAAGATCACCGGCATCGCCATATTCGTGATGCCCCCGCCCAGGTTGCCCCAGCCGCCGGTGACCGCGTTGGCAGTCCCCCTGACACGCGCGGCGAACATCATACCGGTATGGAACTGTGTGACGACGAACGAGGCGCCGATCACCCCGATGGCCAGCCTGAACAGCAGGAAGGTCGTATAATTCGTCGCCAGCCCCACGAGAAGGACGGGTATCGAACCCAACAGCAGCAACCGGACGGCCGTTTTGCGCGGCCCGATCCTGTCGCATAGCCGCCCGATCAGCAAACGCGCAACGATGGTCGAAGAAACCGATGCGATGATGGTGTTCCCTACCTGTGCTTTTGTTAGTCCAAGATCCGCCCGGATGGCTGGCATCAGCGGAGCTAAACCGAACCATCCGAAAAAACACACGAAGAACATTAGCCACGTGATATGAAAGGTCCGCATTTGAACCGTTGCCAGCGAAAAAAGACGGATCCGGTACAATGGTTGGTTGTTGGTGTGCATATCATTCAGAATTTAATGTTCAATTGCAAATAGGCCCATGCCGCATTCCGCCTCGCGGTTCCGGGGGCAATGTTCTTGGCGTATTCCATGCTGGCGGACGCCCAAAGCCCGCAGAGGCCAGCCTCAAGCGTGGTCATCCTATAGATCGTGCAGGCCGCGACGCCATCCAACTCGCTGCCGAGATATTTCGGCAAGGCAGCCCCTTTCGTATCCTTCTGCGCAGCCGCAAGTCCGAAATAGTGATAACAAAGCTCCAGGACAAGACGGTTGTTCTGCGACGTATATTTCTCCTTGAGGAAAGGATTGTTCAAGCCACCCGTAGCCGATCCGGTGCCTGCATAGAAATAGTCCATGTATCCCCAGAACTTATGGGGCGTCCCATACAGGGGATCAAAGCGGTGGTCGGTAGCCGAGCCCGAAAAAACATTGTTGCCCGACAGGTAATCCCATCCGATCGTTTCCGCGAAACGCCGGGGACCGTAGGTAAGCGATAGCGTGGTCGTGTAGGCTGCCAGGTTTACCCCGTCGCGGTCACGTCCCGTCTGATAAAATGCCCCGGCCTGCAGCCGCCAGTCGTTGCGACTGTCCAACGGGGTCGTCAGGAACAAACCGCCGGTCACACGCGCATTTACGCCTGGTTGGTTGAAATGCTTCCCATAAAGGAAACCCGTGTCCGATCCTGCAATATTCCTGACCGAGTCGGTCTTATAGCGACCGAATTCATCGAAAAAAAGCAGCCCCGATAACCGCGCGCGGCGCCATTGTCTGGCGACATAGCCGTATTGCATCGCTTTATAATCCTGGTTGGCCCCATTGGTGGAAGGCGCCGCTGCCAGCGACGGCGATCCTGTCCGTGAGCTGACACCCGCCGGGTTGATCAGGGGGATGAAACCGGATGGCACCGGCGCGAGATTTCCCTTACTGTCCCTGGCATAGGCCGGGACATTTGCCGGCGTATAGTAGGTACCGTTATAATTGAAAGCGTCGCTGTTCTGGTTGAACGCAAAGCCGGCGTCGGCCTGCCAGCCCTTATTTAACAGCCTGAATACGATGGCATCGTGACGGCGCCCCTGTTGCAGCCAGTCGAGATTTCCAAGCAATCGCTGATCGTCATAAACCAGCTCCTGTCTCCCGATTCGAATACCGAAATATTCGACAACCGAACGCCCCAGGCTGCTGTCGCGGCTGTTGGCGAGTACCAGTTCGCCCCAGGCCTCGTGTACGGCAAGCCTGGCTCCATCCGCATTGCTGATCGTCGACGCGTCTGCACCCCAGACCCGGACGTCCTGGACGGATGCCTGAAAGATAACCCGGGAAGAACGGTATGCGAAATTGATTCGGGCCCGTTGCGAAGTGACAAAAGCCGGCTGACTACCCAGCGTCTCAAGGGTCCCGTAGCCGTTGCGGTATTCCGAGCGGATACGAAATTGACCGGTGACCGCCACCTGCCCACTGGCTGAGAGATAAAACTGGGATAGCACAAAGACATTCATTCCGGTGATGAATTTTCGCATATACAGTCGTTTTGGTTACACGGGATCAAATGGCAGCAACCGGAATAGAAGAGAATCGGGGATTAGAATATCGATATTGACATATAAATATTATACATACGATAAAAATACGAATAAAATAGAAAGTTTCACCATCTCAGATGGCGGATACGATATATATTTATTTTTATAATTTAGATAGCCGGCCAGGAGAGGCGACTAGGCGAAAGAATAACAGGATACCAGCGAGCCGGCAGGTAGGTTTCCGTAACCGGCCGGATGTAGCGCGAGCGCATTGGCTTCCCTGCCAAGCCGGATATCTCCCGATCCATTCAGGTGAACGGCATGGGCCTGCGCGGGTTTGCCCAATATCGAAACGGGGAAGAACTCGTCCATCGGCGACCGCTTTTTGCGTTCTGCGCTCAACGGCAGACCCAGCGGCTCGGGCGGACGAAGCCCGAAACAAACCTGCAGAAAGGGTTGTATCAGCAGCGTCATATTGACGAAGGTGGAAAAAGGATTTCCGGGAAGGGCAAACACCATCCGTCCCGAAGGGGTCAGCCCGCACCAGGTCGGTTTGCCCGGCCGCATGGCAATCTTGTGAAAGAGCCGCCTAACCCCTGCCGATTCGAGCACCGACGGGACGTGGTCGGCATCGCCGGCGGACACGCCCCCGCAAAGGATCAGCAGATCGCTCGCCAGCATCGATTCCAGCTGCGCCCGCATGATCTCCGGCTCATCGGGCACGTGCGCGTAGGCTGCCGGAGTGACCCCACCCTTACGCAGGGCGGCTTCGAGAAGCCAGCGGTTGCTGTTGCGGATCTCCACAGGACCCACCGGCGCACCCACCGGCACGACCTCGTTACCCGTCGTCAGCAAGCCCACCCTCGGCATCCGTTCCACCGTCACCGCCGTCCGGCCCAGCGTGGCCAGCAACCCGATGACCGCAGGTTCGCAGCGGCATGCTCCCTCGATGACGACCTGCCCCGCGGTCAGATCCTCCCCCTGACCCGCAATATTCTGCAATGGGCGCCAGGGAAAGGAGGGATCGGGGGGAGCGGGAAGGAGACCGGAAGGCAATGGGTCGGCCGGCGCCGGCAGCAGGGTCATGAAGTCCCCGCCTTCTTCCACATTCTCGC